>JASHQG010000381.1 GCA_030037665.1 Acetobacteraceae bacterium | reverse complement strand
CGGTGGACCAGCAACCATGATCCGCCGCCCCACAGGTGCTTCAAGATGAGTGACCAGCCCCAAGGCTACGGTGCGCAGGCCGCATGGCGGACGATTCAAGGTTTCCTGCCTGCGGAATACCGGCTTGGCCCCGGCAGCGTGCCGGATGAAGAATGGTGGAATTGGCGCGGTCATCGCATCCATCTCGACCGCTTTCCCAAGCCGGATGCCGCGATCAAGGTGATCCTGTTCCACGGCGTCGGCACCAATGGCCGCCAGATGTCCACCATCCTCGGCGCGCCGCTGGCCCGCAGCGGCTTCGAAACGGTCGCGACCGATATGCCCGGTTATGGCGTTACGAAGATCGTACGCGGCGTCACTGTCACCTATGACGACTGGGTGGCGGCGGCGGACGATTTCATCAACGCGGAACTGGCGCGCGATCCGCGCCCGATTGTCCTTTACGGGCTGAGCGCGGGCGGCATGCTGACCTATCACGCGGCGGCACGGAACCGGCAGGTCAAGGGGATCGTCGGCATGACCTTCCTCGATCAGCGAATTCCACAGGTTTCGGACGAGACGGCCTACAGCAAGACGATGAACCGGATCGGGATGCCCCCCGTCAGACTGGCGGCCAGCGTTGGGCTGGGCGCGGTAAAGGTCCCCATGCGCTTGGTTAGCAAGATGCGGGCGCTGGTGAACGACGAGGCGGCGCTGAAGGCCTTCTATGCGGACGAGACCTCGGCGGGCAGTTGGGTATCGTTGGCCTTTCTGGCCAGCTACAGCGGATATGTTCCCGCCCTTGAGCCGGAAGAGTTCGACGTCTGCCCGATACTGCTGACCCAGCCGGCGCAAGACCGCTGGACACCACTGCACCTGAGCACACTCTTTCTTGACCGGATCAACAAAGTGCCGGTGAACAAAGTCCGGCTGGACAATGCCGGGCACTATCCGATCGAGCAACCGGGCCTGCAACAGATGCACGATGCCGTTGCTCAATTCGCCCGTGGCTGCGCTGCCGAATGACGCCGAGGCAGGGGCTACGACCATCATCCAGGCTGGCGCGAAATAGGCAGGGGCTTCCTCAGTCTTTTCCCAGTCGGCAACGGTCGCGCGTATACATCCGCGTCTTCCCTGATCAGAAGATGGACGACAGATGCCGGGATCTGACCATTCGTACCCGCGTGGAGATTTCCTTCGTTTGGAGACCCTGAGCCGGCGGTCTGGTCGCGACCCAATTCGGCCGGGGACGACAGATCCAGCGATCCCTAAACCGGACGGTCGGCGCCACCTGGTGGCGGCGCTGAGCGAGGGGATTTTAAGTCGCCACCATCTCGGTGCGGTATTTTACCAGCAGGGATTCCAGCTTTTTCTGTCGCGCGGCGAGCTCTTCTGGCGTGAGCTTCGGCGGCGCCGTGGTCCGGCTATCAACAAGATCGCCAATCTCCAGGAAGAACTCTTCCAGCCCCGCCGGCGTGGCCATGCACAGCATCCGGACGGCAGCACGGGATTCGTTTTTGAAGGCATGCGGTGCATTCGCCGGGATGTTGACAGTGTATCCTGCACGGATCGTCGATGTTTTGCCACGAAAAGTAAATTCGAGCTCGCCCTCGAGCAAGGTAAACATCTCCTCGAAATCGTGCCGGTGCGGCGGCGGTCCACCGCCGGGTGGCACATGCATGTCGAGCAAACAGTAACGGCCCGCAGTTTCGGCCCCACTGACGAGGATCGTGTAGGTGTCACCCGCAACCGCGACATGTCGCATCTTCGGATTCTCCGAGTTTGCTACTGTCAGCTGGCGCAGTGGGTCATCCTCTGGAATGGCAACGTTGGATTGAGACGGGGAAGTGGAGGTATTGGTCAACCTAAGCTCTCCTACAGCGATATATGATTTCATCCATCTTGCGGAGTTCCCTGCGTGTTGTCTATTAGCACAGTCTGCGCCGGGTCGAGAACGCTGGCCTGGGGAAGCCAAACCATGGGTAAGCTTTATGCGCTTGCACGAGATCATTCCGATCACCTCTCGCCAAACCCTGCCTCGATCCCAACGACCGCTATCTCGCGGTCCGACCCGAAAGCGGACCGGCAGAAATCCTGAAGAGTTTCGGGCGCCGAAGGCGTACGAAAGTTTTCAGGCAAACAGAAGGTTCGCTGACAGGCAGCCGGGCATGAGTCCGTACGTTTCGTAGAGCATGAGTCAATACTATAAAGCCGCCCGTTGGATTGAATAATTGTGCACTCGCGAGGCCTGAGGGAGGACAGGCCCCGCCACGCGCGCTTAACCCGCTGCTGTCACCCAGACCTGGGAATCCGCTCGATCTCGAGTCGGTCACCGATGCGACGAATGCGTAGAACCTGCTGCGGTTCGCCAATGGGCGAGGGAACCGAGATTGTCTGCGATTGTCCTGGCAGTAACGCTGATGAGAACCGAACTATGGCGTGGTTGTCACTATCGCCACGCTGCCCGGTCAACATGTCGACAGTGGTAACCACATACTGAGCATCGGCCTCGTTCACCCAGTAGGTGATCGCCGAAGCATTGGCGCTCAACTCGGTTGTCACGCCCTGGCCCTCGCGCACTGTCGTATCGAGGCGCGCGGCTTTGAGCTGGGCAGTGACGGTTGCGAAGCCGGCGGCGAAGATCGCGGCAAAGCCGGCTGCCTTTAGAAGGTTCGTCACGTCACGACCTGGCCAGTTGCGGAAGGGTTCCCATATGATCTTCTCTCTATCTTAGATCGAAACAAACCCGCTGCGATCACTGCATCAAAGACAGTGCCAACTCGCGCTGCGGACAATTTGGTGGCGTCACAGTTACGCGTCCGCTTCGGAGCGGCGCCCGGTGGTTACGATTGTAACAGTCGCCAAAGTGGCGTTCGACTGCACACGATGACGTCCCACAAGCCCAATCTCCTGCTGGTCTGTATCGAAGGCACTTTAAACGATCGAGTCACATCCGTCGTTACATTGCGAATATGCCGTTAGAAATGCGAATTTGGTTGGTATTCTTCCTTAGCGCGAGAATATCGCCTCGCCACGTGGCAGCTAGGTTGTCAGCCGTCGATGGACGAGATTGGCGCCAAGGATCAGGGGTCAGACTAGAGGCCGGGCACGATAGCCTCATTTTCTGCGGGACGCGTTCGGCGCTGCCATGCGGGTCGCCGCCATCGCCCGCGCAGTCGCCAGGCCGCCCTGTGCGAACGCAACCACGCAAGGCTGGCCGTTCAGCACCACCGACTGGATGCGATCTACTTCCATACCCAGAGCCGCAGCCGCAGCGGAGGCCTGAACCCTGAGAGATTTTAGCGCTTTGACGGTGGCGGACTGTC
>JASHQG010000380.1 GCA_030037665.1 Acetobacteraceae bacterium | reverse complement strand
TCTGCACCTGGACGCCCTGCGATACCTCAAGGACGTCAACGCTCATCTGGTCGCTGGTGCCGCATACCCGTTGTTAGAGAGCAAGGGTGAACTGCTGGCCAGCCGGCTGCGCCTGGACATGTAATTCTGTCGACCGGAGGCACGACCCATGCGGCGGCACATGATCTTGGCATTGCCCGAAACGGTGACGTTGCGCTTGAAGCAATCACCGAAAGTGTCTGGCGGATGAGGCAGTGCACAATCCTCTGAAATTATCGCGGCGATCTTTTTCAGGCGGCACTGCGAGAGAGATCCGCGTGTGCGACCAGCTGTCGGTAGCTTGGCCGATCGACGATGAACAGGATGCTCACAAGGAACACCAGCATAAAGACCAACGCGCTGCCGAATGCTGCCGGAAAGCCGAAGCGCGTGGCGAGTCCCGTCAAAATCAGAGAATTAAAGGCACCCATGACGTTGAGTACGCCGTTGAAGACACCGTAGACAAAGCCAGTCGAAGCCTGATTTGGCGAGATGTCGATGATATTCACGGCCCACGCCCCGACCGTCAGGTTCATGGTCAACTGTGCAACCCCGATCAGCACGGCCGTCGGTCCGCCCATGCCGGCTCGGGCGGTAAACAGCGAGATGATGATGCACAGCGCAGTTCCCACCATAGGAACAGCAGTACCGATCCGCCGCGCTGTGAGCCGGTCGAATCTGGCAACAAGCCCGTCATTGAAGGGTCCGGAGAGGACAAAGCCGATAAACCCAAGAAACGCACCAAGGCTCGCCCATGCGGCACTCTTCAGGATGCTCATGTGAAACGTGTAGTACATGTAGCTCGGCACCCAGTAGAGGAACGTGAACAGGACGTAGCCGAACGTTATGTAAATCAGCAGCATGCCGAAGCCGGTCCGGCTGAGGAACACGGCCTTGATCCCGGCCCAGTCGGCTGTCTCCTGCGGATCGGCGCGGTTGCCGATCCAAGCAGCCTCGGCCGCGTTCACGCGCGGGTCGAGCGCCGGGCGATCGCGCACGAT
Organism: Acetobacteraceae bacterium; assembly: GCA_030037665.1. Taxonomy (GTDB): domain Bacteria; phylum Pseudomonadota; class Alphaproteobacteria; order Acetobacterales; family Acetobacteraceae; genus JASHVB01. Next base: position 3,502 of record JASHQG010000380.1, on the reverse strand, counting down.
CAACAACCAGAATGGCAGGATGATCAGCCCAGCGATGCCGAACAGAATGAAAGTCCATTCCCAGCCGAAGCGCACCAGGATCCATCCGGCGACGAGCGTCCCCACGGCGGGGCCCACGTACTGCCCAGACCCTGCCCAGGTGTAAAGCCGCGACCGCTCGCGCGGCGCCGCCCAGGTGTTGGCGCATTTGGCGTTGATCGGCCAGATCGGCGCCTCGCCGGCACCCATCAGGCCGCGGACAACGTACCAGCCGGCCAGCGTGCCGGCGAACGGGGTCAGAATGGTGAAGACCGACCACCAACCCAGCGTGACAATCAGGCCCCAGCGCAGCCCCAGACGATCGACGATCCAACCGCCGGGGAAGTTGAAGACGGCGTAGACGATCCCCCATGCGAATGCGATCGCGCCGATCTGGTCCAGACTAAAGGCAAAATGCTGACGAATCGCTGGGATCGACACGGAAAAATTCACCCGGTCCATGTAGTTCACGAAGATGCTCAGGAACATCAGCAGAACCACAAGATAACGGCGCTTCGTCATGGACATTTCCCCGGTTCGCGTAGCCGGCAGTCACGGAGGATGGTGGCCCCGTGCCCGCAGGCCGTGTGACTCTTGCCACATTGTATGTTGCGATCCTAACATCCCGTCAATCCGGGAACGCCAGGGCCAGCCGGCTCACCGGACGGAGGGAGGTCAGGTCGGGCACATGGCGACCGCGCGATCCACACTCAAAGAGAGATCTCCTCCGGCCGTGCCTGCCGGCGCGCCCGGTGGACGCATCGCGCGGCTTATCGCGATGGTCACGACCTCCGGCCCCGTCCGTCTCCGTGAGGCGGCTCAGGCACTCGGGGTGTCAGAGATGACGGTGCGACGCGACCTCGCCGTGACGGACACGCTCGTCTGTCTCGGCGGCTACGTCGCCATCGCCGGCGCGCCGCTCGCTGGTGCGGACTATGTGCTCGATCGCGAGCAAAGGACGCACATGGCAGGCAAGCGCGCTGCGGCCGAGGCGGCGGCGCGTCGGGTGCAATCGGATGAAACAATCTTCATCGACTGCGGCACGACGATGCCGTTCCTCGCCGCCGCCCTGCCGCACGACATACCTCTGACCGTGGTCTGCTATGCTCTCAATATCGCGACGATCGTTTGCCGCCGGCCCGGGACGCGCGTGATTATGCTAGGCGGATTTTACTATGAGTCGTCAGCGTCGTTCTGGTCGCGTGAGAGTGAGGACACACTTGCCCGTCTGGGGATCGATCGAGCTTTTATCTCTGCTGGGGGTATCCACCGCGAGCGTGGCGTGAGTTGCTCGAGTTTCCACGAAGTACCACTCAAGCAGGCGGCAATGGCGCGCGCCGAGGAAAGCTGCCTGGTGGCCGATGCGACGAAGTTTAATCAGGTCAAGCCCGCGTACTTTGCCGATGTTGAAGCCTTCGACCGGATTGTGACGGATAAATCGCTGGGGGTCGTCACACGCAAGCGCTTCACGGGACTACGCCCCGTCCTTGAGACCGCCGCGCTCCGATCCGTGGCGTAGCGGCCGACTGATGGCAAAATCCACACATCACGGTACAGGCGAGCAAATCGCCGCCCTGCCGTTCATGATCGAGGGAGGCAACTTACAAATTCTCCTCATAACCTCACGCGAAACGCGGCGGTGGGTCATCCCGAAGGGCGGCCGCATCCGAGGGCTGCGGCCAAGGGACGTGGCAGTCAGGGAGGCATTCGAAGAAGCCGGTCTGGTTGGTAGGATCGTCGGCAAGCGACCGATCGGTTCGTACCATTACAGCAAAAAGCTGGCGGATAACCAGGAGAGGCTCTACCGGGTCAAAGTGTTCCTCCTTTCTGTCGATCACCAGGAGGAGGACTGGCCGGAGAAGGAGCAGCGCAAGTGCCAGTGGGTGACACCGCAGCAAGCGGCACATATGGTCGACGAAGGCGGACTCGCTGAGCTCCTTCAGGCAGCCTTTCCAGCGGTCCAGTTCCAGATCCCCGAACAGGCGAGACGAAGGCGACTTCCGCGCTAGAACGGACATTGTGGCCCATGGTAACTCGTGATTGAGGGTCTGCCTGGCGGGGCGCAAAAGCCGTTTACTTGAGTTACCATCATCGGCGTCTTGCGTGCGTTCACCACGGCCGCCGCCGTGCTTGCCGATGGAGCGAGCATCGACTGCTGCAATTGCGCGGCTCGTGCCCACTTGACGAGCACGACTGCCTGGCTGGTATGGGCGGTCGCTTCGGGTACACGCATGGTCGAACCGTGTCGAATCTACTGACAGCGGTATTCGTTGTCATCGTCGCGCGGCGGCAATGTAAGACGTCGTCAACACGTCACTTGCGTCAGGCCTAAAGGCCGGAGCCAGGCGCGAAACAGAGGATGATGACCTCGCGCTCAAAGCGTTGCCACCAGACGATCGCATGACCGGTCGGATTCGGCCCACCCGCGGGGCTGCGCAAGGATCTTGCTGGTACAAGGCGCCACTTATTACGCAGCCACACTTCATAATGACCACCCGAAACACGCCATTCTGATTCGGAAAGAATCGTCCCATCAGCAAGCTTGCAGCACCATTCGCCACTGATGGAATGCTGATGCTCAAACCAAGCGTGGACCGGGCCGCTCGGATCAGTGCCTGGCGGGGGTGCGGCGAAGCTCGACAGCGGTATGAGGAGCAGCGCAACAGGCCACATCCGCATCGCGAATGCTTTCACCATAGCGACGAGCGGGAGGTGTGCTGCAGGTTATGCTTTGACGGGAAACCGGCACTTGTCGAGCAGTGGGTGCAGCACCTCCGAGGGTGGAGTCGACGTGAGAACTTTGTAAATATCCCACTCACCCTTGCTCTCCGCTGGGGATTTGACCTGGAGCAGGTAGCTCGGGAACTCACCGCGCCCGTCTGCACGGATGCCGCCCTTCCCAAATGCGTCGTCGTCCGTCGGAATAGACTTCATGCGCGCAACGGTTGCTCGTCCGCTCGCCGTGGCTGCCTGGCCCCCCATCGCGGCGACCGTTTTCAGATAGTGCAAGGTAATTGCGTAGGCGCTGGCATGCGCCTGGCTAGGATAGTTGCGGGGTGTACGCGGCAGAACACGCTTGGTGAACGCCCGCGTGCGGTCATTCATGTCCCAATAGAACGTTTCGCTGGTTATCAGGCCTTGTGCCGTTTCCAGGCCGATGGAATGTGCATCCTGAAGGAACATAATCAGCGGCGCGATTGTCATCCGCCGATTCAATCCAAACTCATGCGCCTGCTTCACGCAGTTGACGGTGTCTAGGCCGGCGTTGGCCAGACCCAAGACCTGGGCACCGCTGACGGCTGCCTGCTGAAGGAACGCGGAAAAATCGGTCGTCTCCGGGAATGGGTACCGCTGTGTTCCCTTGACCTGGCCACCCAGTGCTGTGACGACGTTCGCAGTCTGCCCCTCGAGCGAATGGCCAAAGACATAGTCAGCCGTGACAAACGTCCAGATCTTCTTGCCTTGTCTAACGAGCGCACCGCCC
>JASHQG010000379.1 GCA_030037665.1 Acetobacteraceae bacterium | reverse complement strand
GGGCGTGGTGGACCACTACGCGCACGACGACCGCCACGCCCTGGCGCTGTGTGGGCGCATCATCGCGGGCTTGAACCACCACAAGCAGCCTGGCGTCACGCTGCGTCCGCCGCAAGATCCGCGATTCGATCCCGTCGAACTTTACGGTGTCGTCCCGGCGGACCTTCGCGCACCGTACGACGTGCATGAGGTGATTGCGCGGATCGTGGATGGCAGTGAGTTCGATGAATTCAAACGCCTCTACGGCATGACGCTGGTTTGCGGTTTCGCGCATATTTATGGGTACCCGGTCGGTATTCTCGCCAGCAACGGCATTCTATTCTCGGAATCGTCGCTGAAGGGCGCGCATTTCATCGAGTTGTGCTGTCAGCGACGGATTCCTCTGGTTTTCCTGCAAAATATCACCGGCTTCATGGTGGGCCGCAAGTACGAAGCCGGCGGCATCGCCAAGGATGGAGCCAAACTGGTCACCGCGGTGTCCACCGCAGCCGTGCCGCGCATCACCGTCATCATCGGCGGCAGCTACGGTGCAGGCAATTACGGCATGTGCGGTCGTGCTTATGATCCGCGGTTCCTGTGGATGTGGCCGAATGCACGCATATCGGTCATGGGAGGCGAGCAAGCCGCAGGTGTCCTGGCGACAGTGCGGCGTGGGGCGGAGGCCTGGTCGGTGGAAGAAGAAGAAAAGTTCAAGGCACCCATTCGCGCGCAGTACGAGTCGCAGGGGCACCCGTACTACGCCACCGCGCGGCTCTGGGATGACGGGATCATTGATCCCGCTGATACGCGCCGCGTGCTTGGATTATCATTGTCCGCGGCATTGAATGCGCCAGTCCAGGAGACACGTTTCGGCGTGTTCCGGATGTGATCATGTCGTTGCGAGGAGCGCGGCGACGAACCAATCCCGTTCCTGGGCTTGCAGCGGCATCGGATGCCCCGCAATACCGGCAAGGCCCATGATCCGTACTCTCCTGATCGCGAATCGCGGTGAGATTGCCTGCCGAATAGCACGCACCGCGCGACGCATGGGTATCGAGAGCATCGCGGTGTTTTCCGAAGCTGACGCGAATGCCCTGCACGTGCGCACCGCTGAGCGGGCCTTTCCGATCGGTCCTGCGCCAGCCCGCGACAGCTATCTCAACATCTCGCACATCATAGAAGCGGCAACGACAGTCGGCGCCGACGCGATTCACCCGGGCTATGGCTTCCTCTCGGAAAATCCGGCATTCGCCGAGGCCTGCGCCGGCGCGGGCATCATCTTCGTCGGCCCGCCCGCCGCAGCGATGCGTGCCATGGGATCCAAGTCCGCCGCAAAGGCGCTGATGGAGCGCTCGGGTGTGCCGCTCCTGCCCGGCTATCATGGCGACCGGCAAGGCGCCGAATTCCTTGCCAGCGAAGCCGAACGCATCGGCTTCCCCGTCGCCGTTAAGGCGGTCGCGGGCGGGGGTGGACGTGGCATGCGGGTGGTGAACGACGCACGCGGGTTTGCGTCAGCACTCGAAGCGGCGCGCCAGGAGGCAGCCTCGGCTTTCGGCGATGATCGCGTCCTGATTGAGCGCTTTCTGGAGCGTCCGCGCCACATTGAGGTACAGATTTTTGCGGACTCTCACGGCAGTGTCGTGCATTTGTTCGAGCGCGACTGCTCGTCTCAGCGCCGCCATCAGAAAGTCATCGAAGAGGCGCCGGCACCAGGCATGGACCCGTACCGCCGCGCGGCTATGGGCGAGGCGGCCGTGACCGCAGCCCGCGCGGTTGGTTATGTCGGTGCCGGTACAGTGGAGTTCGTCGTCGATGCTGACGGTTTCTTTTTTCTGGAAATGAATACGCGTCTGCAGGTCGAACATCCAGTGACCGAAATGATCACTGGGTTTGACCTCGTCGAATGGCAGTTGCGCGTCGCGGCCGGTGAGCAACTGCCAGTGACGCAGGAGGACGTACCGCTCAACGGCCATGCATTCGAAGCGCGCATCTACGCCGAAGATCCCGCGCGCGATTTCGCGCCCTCGACGGGCCGGTTGGTGCAGTTTCGTTTGCCTGAAGCATCTGCCGGAGTCCGCGTCGATACCGGATTCACCACCGGCGACGCAGTGCCGGTCCACTACGACCCAATGCTCGCCAAATTGATCGTGCACGCGCCGACGCGCGACGCAGCCTTGGGATTACTGCAACGCAGCTTGTTGGCGTGCGAGGTCGTTGGCGTCGCGAGTAATCTCGACCTGCTGTACCGCATTGCCACGCATCAGGCGTTCGCAGTCGGTGGCATCGACACCGAATTCATCGCGCGTCACGCCGACACGCTGCTGGCAGGGCAGGGAACTCCCTCGCATGACGTGCTCGCGGCAGCGGCGCTCGGTCTGCTCTCGGACGAAGCGGACGCCGCGGCCGCACTCGCCGTGGCAAGCGACGATCCCGTCTCGCCGTGGCACGGGTGCGATCATTGGTGGCTGAATATGACGCCGGAGCGGCGGCTGGAATTTCATGCTGTTGAGAGGGTGTTTCCGGTCGTGATGCGGCGTGAGGCAAATACCTGGAGACTGAGAATCGGCGAGCGGAGCACGAGCGCGACGGGACGACGCGATCCGGATGGCCGGCTCCGCATGTCGGTCGATGGCGTGCTCCAGTGTGTTCTGGTCACCCGCGACGGCGAGAACATATCGGTGCGGTGGAACGGCGAGACTTTCCGCCTGCTGTTGCCGGATCCCGTTGCGCACGCCGAAACCGAGGATGTAACCGGTGGCCGTCTGGTCGCACCGCTGCCCGGCCAGGTGACTGAGATCATGACGGAAGCAGGCGCGCACGTGGCACGCGGGGAGGTGCTCGTGGTGCTGGAGGCGATGAAGACCGTATTCCGCCTTGGCGCACCGGCGGACGGTGTGGTGGAACGGCTCTCATGCACCGTTGGCGACACAGTACAGGAAGGCCAGGTGCTGGTCAGTTTCGTCGAACCCGATGAGCGCAACTAACGGGAAGGAGAGGGCCATGGATTTCAGCGGCAAGGTCGCGGTGATTACCGGGGGCGGCGGGGGAATCGGGCGCGCCACGGCTCTCGCATTTGCTGCGCATGCCGCGAAAGTCGTAGTCGTGGACAGCAATGCAGCCGATGGCCAGACGAGCGCCGACATCGTCACCGAGCGGGGCGGTGACGCGCGTTTCGTGCCGGCGGACGTCACGAAATCCGCCGATGTGCAACGCTACGTACGCGAGACGCTCGCCGCATTCGGGCGCATCGATTGCTTCTTCAACAATGCAGGGATCGAAGGCCGCGTGGCGCCGACACAGGAATACGACGAGGTGGTATTCGACGCGGTGATTGCGGTGAACCTGAAAGGCGTATTCCTGGGCATGCGGCATGTCCTGCCTGTGATGCTGCGCCAGGGATCAGGAACGATCGTTAATACCGCGTCTGTCGCGGGGTTGTTCGGCGGACCTGGCATGGCTGCCTATGTAGCCTCGAAGCATGGCGTGATTGGTCTGACCAAGGTCGCATCATCCGACGTCGCGTGGCAGGGCGTCCGGGTGAATGCGATCTGTCCTGGCCCGGTGGAGACGCGGATGATGCGGTCGCTGGAAGCGCAGCGGAGCCCCAATGATCCGGGATCGGTGCACGCGATGATGAGTGCCAGTGCGCCCGATGGGCGTTACGCGCTGCCGGAGGAGATCGCCAACACTGTGCTGTATCTGTGTTCCGACCTGTCAGGACACGTGACGGGCACTCATGTGGTGGTTGATGGCGGTCGCGCCGGATCGGGCGGGGCGGCGGTGCGCATGCGCGAATGATGCGGCCCGGCGCAGCGCTTTCTTCCCGATCCCGCACGGGACGCTGACATCGATTGGCGGGCTGCTCCGCGGAGAACCTGACTGGTGCAGCGGTTCCAGCGTGCAGTGATCGGTTGTGCCGGAGACCACGACCGGCGGTGACGAATTCGTTTCACCACGCGAGTCAGGCCGTCGCGCGCGCCGCTCGGACAAGCGCGTCCAGCCGGCAATCCCGCCCGGAGTCAGGGCGTAGGGGCCTTGGGGCGGCGCGATCCCGCCCGAGTCGCGGAATGTGCGGAGCGGGTCGCTGTCGAGGTGGTAGCAAGTCGCAAGGGGAACGGCCGCCACCCGGCGGCCAGTCACTGCGGCCGGCTGGCGGAGCCAGCGTGCCATCCCGGCCGAAGAGGTGTCGAGCGAAGCGTTGCGAACAAAAAGGGAATAACGGTATGTGGTGCCCTCGTTCTCCCAGGCCTCGCCGTCCCCATGTCCCGGACCTACCTCGAAGAGCTGAACACGGAACAGCGCCAGGCCGTTGAGTATGGCCTCGCCGAGGGTGCGGGTACCCCGACCCCCCCGGTACTCGTCATCGCCGGCGCTGGGTCAGGAAAGACCAGCACCCTCGCACACCGAGTGGCGCATCTCATTGTCCGTGGCGCGGATCCTGGACGTATTCTTCTGATGACTTTCTCCCGTCGTGCCGCCGCTGAGATGACACGGCGTGCGGGGCTTATCAGCGGCCAGGCCCTGGGATCAAACGCTGACGCCATGACGGCCTCTCTGAGCTGGGCGGGCACGTTCCATGCGATCGGGGCGCGTTTGCTGCGCGAGTACGCGGGGCAGATCGGGATCGATCCGGCTTTCACGATCCACGACCGTGAGGATTCGGCCGATCTCATGAACCTCATCAGGCACGAACGTGGCTTGTCGCAAACGGAAACCCGCTTCCCGACGAAGGCGACCTGCCTCGCCATTTATTCACGCACTGTGAACGCTGAGTTGTCCTTGGATGCGGTGCTTCGCGGGTTTTTCCCCTGGTGCGTCGAATGGGAACGTCAACTGCGCGATCTGTTCGCGCGCTATGTTGAGGCCAAGCAAGTCCAGTACATCCTCGATTACGACGATCTGCTGCTCTACTGGTCGGAAGCCGCTAGCGATCCGGTGCTCGCCGCTGACATGGGCAGACGCTTCGACCACGTTCTGGTGGATGAATACCAGGACACAAACAGGCTTCAGTCATCAATCCTTCATGCCTTGAAGCCGGACGGCATCGGTCTGACCGTGGTGGGCGACGACGCCCAGGCAATCTATTCCTTTCGCGCTGCAACCGTGCGCAATATTCTCGATTTTCCGGGCCGGTTCAGCCCGCCTGCCAAGGTGATCACGCTCGACCGCAACTACCGCTCAACGCAGCCGATTCTTGCTGCTGCGAACAGCGTGATCGGACTTGCAAAGGAGCGCTTCACCAAGAATCTCTGGACAGACCGCACCTCTGCCGAACTTCCGCATCTCGTATCGGTGCAGGACGAGGTCGGCCAGGCGCGCTTTGTCGTCGAGCGGGTGCTGGCGCAGCGTGAGGAGGGTGCGGTCCTCAAACAGCAGGCAGTTCTGTTCCGCACGTCACATCACAGCACGATCCTCGAAATTGAGCTGACGCGCCGCAACATACCGTTTGTCAAGTTCGGTGGGCTCAAGTTTCTCAATACCACACACGTCAAGGATCTGCTGGCAATGCTGCGCTTCGTCGAGAATCCCCGCGATCGGGTGGCGGGCTTTCGCGTCCTGCAGTTGATGCCGGGGGTTGGCCCTATCCTTGCGCAACGCGTCCTCGACGCCATGGAAGATCAGCCCAGCCCTTTGCACGCGTTGGCGAACATCCCACCGCCGCCGCGGGTCGGTGACAGCTGGGGTGAGTTCGTTGAGACAATGCACGTGATTAGAGCAGGCAAAACAGGCTGGCCGGCCGAGGTCGGCGTTGCCCGCCGATGGTACGAGCCGCATCTCTCGCGAATGTGTGAAGATGCAGCGATCCGACAAGCCGACCTCCTGCAGCTCGAACAAATTGCTGCCGGGTATCCGTCGCGAACGCGCTTCCTGACGGAGTTGACCCTGGATCTGCCGGACGCAACGAGCGATCAGGCTGGCGCGCCGGTGCTCGATGACGATTACCTGGTTCTCTCGACAATTCATTCAGCCAAGGGCCAGGAATGGCGGTCAGTGTTCGTGTTGAACGTTGTTGATGGCTGCATCCCCTCTGATCTTGGCACAGGAACGACAGATGAAATCGAGGAGGAGCGGCGGTTGCTCTACGTTGCTATGACACGGGCCAAAGACAGCCTGCACCTTATCGTTCCGCAGCGATTCTTCACGTCTGGCCAGAGCCGCGTCGGTGACCGGCATGTCTACGCTTCGTTGACTCGGTTCATCCCGGTTGCCGTTCTGCCACTGTTTGATCGCATCACGTGGCCTGTGACTGCCGCGGAGGTTCCTGGCCGCGTTGATGCGAGGCAGGTGCGGCTCGACATTGGCGCGCGAGTGCGCAGCGTATGGCGCTAACGCGGGACGGTGCAACACGCAGTTGGTATTGGGTGACACCGGACCAACAGGCAATCCAGGCTTAACGTGCCGACGGATCTGCGTGATGCTGGATCGACGCTCGATGCCATGCGCCGACGGCAAAAGCCTGCGTCTCTGATTTGGGTTGATGCAGGATTCCGTACAGGGTGAGAACCTGAATAGGGCGAGCGTCGAACAGGATGGAGCCTGACCGTGCCTGGCAGGCCTCCACCTTGATTGTTGTCCGACATCCAGACACGGCCCGGACGAACAATGGTATTCGACAACGACCAGCGTCCCCTTCGATTTCCACAGGGCCAAGGCCGGGATGCAGCCGCATGTCAGCGAAACGCATCGGCGTGAGGCCTTTGCAGGGTCACCGGATTAGCTGTCGCGGGAGCGGAGGCCGGCATCGCAGACCGCGCTGTCGCGGTCTCCTGCAAATGTCCCATACACGTGCGTACGATCGGCGCACAATACGCATCCGGTGCCCCAGTTGCGTTCTTCTCGCCGGAGTACAAGATCTGCGTGACGCGCCCATTAGATACCCGGAACGTGGCGTGACAGTAACCGCCATTGCTGAACGACATTCCGCCGATGATGGGGATTGAGTAGCTGTCACCGCTCGTCGACGTGGCGTAGTAGGTGAGGATATCTGTTTTGCCGAACGTGCTGTGCTGATCTGGCACCCCGATGCACGCCTCCAGGTCGACCTCCGACATTCCTATCAGCCGGGTTCGGGCGTCGCGCGCAATGTGGGAATCCTTGATGGCGCAAGCACTGACGACTGCCAGCAAGGGCAGCAATTTCAGGTTTTGGATCATTCGAGCAGTCATGGCTGGGTCGGACGGTCAGATGCGAGGTAGCCTCGAAACGTCGGACCTCGCAGCGGGTTCGGGTCACAATTTGATGAACGCCTCGCCGTTGATATCGCCAGAGCGATGTCTCCCTCTTGTCACCGGGGCCTGATTGGCCGGCAGCAGAGTTGGCTGCGGTTTATACATGGCAGACGGCACTCCGGTTCGGCCTCTGCGTCCTCCTGGCGCGGAGCTGCCAGGGCAGTCTTCCGATCAGGCGCTGTTCGCGCCAGCTCTGGTGAGGACGGCGTGCGCGACGTCAGAGCTGTGCGCTGCGGTTCATTCCGCAGCGTCTTCGAAATCCGCGTCAGCCACGCTGATTCATGTGCAGTCCGAAACCCGACGGCGCATCGTGATGTACCCGGACGAGTCCAGCGCTGCGCGGCCTCGCGGGCCAGCTCGACCTGGCGCAGCACCAAGCCGCCCGTGATTGAGGAACAGGCGGCCAGCTGGCATCAGCGTAAACCCACACGGTGTCCTGCCGCTGAGCCTCGCGCGGACGTCCGCGTTCAGATCACGGATCTGGCGGCTGAGCGACGGCTGTGCCGTGCACGCGCGCTTCTCGGCGGCGTGCGCGACGCTGCCTTCCTCTGCCGCGCAGTGAAGTGACGCAATGGCCGTCATTCCTTTGGAGCGATACCCCCGGGCTATCGAGGACCGGTCATGGTACGTGCCTGGTGTCGTAAGGCATGACGGACCACGGTTCTGCCAACCCCAGACCGCGCACGCGGATGCCATTCGGCAATGTCGCCTCATAAGATTGGTGATGATGCCCGTGTACGATCAATTGCGCGCCACAGTCCTGCGCCAGCGCATCGAGATCCGCGAAGCCGTACCTATGCGACGACGGCGCTTCATGCGCTACAAGAACGTCGAAGCGGTGTTTGCGCAGGCGGTCGAAATCTTCGGGAAAGATCGTGTCACGGTGCCAGAGCGGCAAGCCGCCGCGCCAGTGGTCGGACGGCTGCAGGGCGGCGAGGAATTCGCTGCGCGTGTGGAACTGCGGCGGCTCGCACTCGACCGGATGCCAGATCCGCGGCTTGAATACCCCGGACAGGCCGGCAATGCGCAGCCCGGCGACCTCGACGGCGCGGCCGCCGATATTGCCTTCCGGATATGCGCACACGAGATTGTCGAAAGAGCCTGCGGTGTCCGTGTCACGATTGCCAAGTATCCAGTACACAAGCCAGCCGGCTGCGATGGCCGCCGACAAGAGCTCGGGCAGCGGCGCGTCGCATTCACAGTCGCCGAGCAAGACCAGCGCGCCAGGCGGCGACGCCGCGCAGGCGCGGAGGATCGGCGCAAAATTGCGGTGCGGATCGCCGGCAAACAGCAACGGACCGCCGCTCACGGTGCGGAAGTCTGAAGCTGCCGCACGGCGTAATGGCAGCCGGCCCTACCGCCATTGGCGTGGCAGCCTCGCGCCGCCGGACAGGCCTTGGCCGTCGCGCAGAGCGAGGTCGGGGTCGCCAAAGCTGATTTATCGGCCATGCGGCAATATGAACCGAGACGATGGATCCTATCTGGGGTTTACGCCGTGCGGCGTGGAAGCGTAAGGGGTCTCCGCCAGCGGGAAGAGCCTGCCATGTCTACACAGAACATCTACGACGATCCGAAATTCTTCGAAGGATATAGCCGGTTGCCTCGATCGGAGTCGGGGCTCTCTGCGGTCTATGAATGGCCGGCGTTTCAGCGTCTATTGCCGGCATCGTTGCGGGGGGCGCGGGTTCTGGACCTGGGCTGCGGCTTTGGATATGTCGCGCGGGAGGCAAGGGCGCGCGGCGCGAGGCATGTGATCGGCGTCGATCTGTCGGAGCGCATGCTGGCTGCGGCGCGTGCGGTAACCCATGATGACGGCATCGAGTATGTACACGCCGCGCTGGAGGATTATGCGCCGGAAGCGGGCGCCTTCGACCTCGTCGTGTCATCGCTCGCCTTGCACTATATCGCAGACTATCCAGCGCTGGTCCGTAAGGTGGCCGCCTGTCTGGTAGACGGTGGTCGCTTCGCTTTTTCTGTCGAGCATCCGATCTTCACCGCGCATGGTTCGGCCGATTGGTATTACGGCGCTCAGGGCGACCGGCTGCACTGGCCGGTGGATCGTTATCGGGATGAGGGCGAGCGACGAACGAACTGGTTTGTCGACGGGGTGGTGAAGTATCACCGTACGATCGAAAGCTACGTAACGGGGCTGCTGCAGGCCGGACTTTGCCTGGTACGGTTGGAAGAGCCGGAGGCCGAGGCGGCACAGCTGGCGGAGCATCCGGAGTGGCGCGACGAACGGCGACGGCCGCCGTTTTTGCTGATGGCCGCGATGAAAGCCATGCCCGCATGAGTGCGCGGGATTTCCTGAAGCCACCTCAGCTCAGTGTCCGTACCGCTTCGCGCAGCGCGTACAGCATACGATTTCGTCCGCGTGTCGCGCTGACTGCGAGTTCGTGTGCCATATCCGAGCGGGGATCGGCCTTCGCCAGGTCGCGCAGTGGCTGCAGGACCGGCCACGCCGGTAGCGGCAGCGCGGGATCATGTGCGAAGCGATCGCCAGTGGTGTAGTAGACTGGGGCCAACGCCCGCGACGCCCGCATCAATGCGGCATCTGTATGCGCGCCGGGTGGGGCCTTCACGTAAAGTTCCTTCGCCGCGGCCTTCAGCTCATCGATCGGGAAGCGTCCGTTCAACGCCGCCTCGATTTTTGTCAGTTCCTCCAGCAGCAGCGTCGCGTGCATGCGGAAATCGAGCGGCAGAATGGGATCGGTCAGCAGCCGCCACAGCGTGTGTACAAAGACCTTGGTGTCGCGTACAAGGTTCGCCTCATCGATCTTGTCCAGCGTGTCGTACGGCGTGTGCCACCACCAGCCCAGCGCATTTCGCATCCTCACTGGCGCGGGCGGCTGCTCGCTCAGCGCACCGAACATCGCAGGGATGCCGATGCCCCAGAACGACTGATCCGACGACCGCGACATTCGCTTCCCGACGTACTCCGAGCCTGTCTCATCTCGGATCGCTTCGCCCGCCAATGCGAGGAGTTCCGGCGCCGCGGCGGCATTCTTCAATACCACCGCCCCGATGCCTCCGGTCGAATCAACGTTGACATGGACCGCGCAGCGGCGGTCCAGTTCCTCCCAATGCTGATCCGCATACCATGTCGATCCGGAATAGCGTCCGTGCGAATGTCCGGACCAGAAACAAAACCGCAATCCGCGCCGTAGCCTGTTACGCTGTGACGCGACCTGGCGCGCGACCTCCAGCATCGTCGCATTGGCGGCGCCGTTGTCCATCACCCCGTAGTACCATCCGTCGTGATGGCCCGAGAACAAAATGAACGGCCCCTTCGTATCGGGGCCATCAATGTCCGCGACCAGGAGCGGGGTTTGTCGCCAGCCACTATCCACTTCCGCATGCAGCGTGACGTGCGGTCGGTCCCCGCGGGCGAGTCGCTCGCGCAACATGGTCCCGTCTTCACTGGATACCGTACACACGACCGTTCCCGGCAGTTGTGCGGCAGTTTCTGCAGACGGGCTCCCCCAGACCGGTGAAACGCACATCTCGTGCCGATATTCATGTGGGCTGATCTGGATCTGGCCGATTGCGCCGGCACGTGAGGAACGGGCGGCCTGGCCCGGACTGGCGATGCCCTCGGTCAGCACGATGGCGCCGCGCACGTCTCGGTTGGCGAAATCTGCGTCCTCGGCGTCGCCGACATAGACCAACGGCCCGCTCACGCCGACTGGGGGCGAGCATTGTGAGAAGGAATGAGTGATGCTGACCAGGCTCTGATTATCCAGGTCGACGCGAGATGCGCCGGGCAGGCTGATATAAGCATCGTGCATGATACGGCTGGTCCGATACCCGTACTCATTCATCCGTTCCTGCACATAGCCGAGGCTCTGCAATTCATCAGGCGTGCCTGACAACTTTATCCAGCGGGCGAATTCGCGCACGTGTCCCATCAGCACCGAGCCATCTACGGCGTTGCACAAGGCGCTGCGAAGCGGATCGGACATTGGCCCCCCCCTCTTACTGACACAGCCAACCTGCCGATCGGCTGGGTCCCTGGCAAGCCCGAACAATTGACCCGCGTCGCTCTGGCGGGAATGCTGCGGCCGCGGTTCGCGGACCGACTGTCCGACGGGGGGCACACGCCCCGGCCCGACCGGCGAGCCAGGCACATAGCCATCCTGCAATGACGCGGCGGGTCCGAAGCCGCCGGCAAAAGTAGGCTGTGCTGATGCGCTGGTCGATCCGGTCAGTCCACGTCGTCTGCCGGCACTTCAGTCAGGCCGTTCCTCCTGGCAATTTGAGGTTTGCGCTTATGGCGCGCTACCAGCAGCGACGCTGATACAGGTCATCGCGAAAGGACCGGGCCGCTGTTGTGCTACAATGTCGGCCAGCCGCGTTGTCGATACGCGCCGTCCCAGAATAGCCATTCGTATTGGCTGGAGCGGATGAACGCGTTCAGCATGCGCACACGCACCGCATCGGTCGTATCCGCTGCGGCACGGTCGGTGATGCCGATGACCGTGCGCACAGCCTGGCCGAAGCCTTCATCGGCGTAGGTGTCGATCCAGGCGCGATAGGGATTGGCGGCATCGGCTTGCTTCGCAATCCGACTACCGACATCCCAGTAAATCCAGAAGCATGGCAGCAGCGCTGCGGCCGTTACTTCCCAGGCATCGTGATAGGCGGTAGCGAGCAGAAAGCTGGTGTAGCCGAGGCAGTCGGGCGAGGGCTCGGCCGTGGCGAGCGATGCGGGATCGACGCCGAACTGCGTTAGGTATTGCTCGTGCAGCGCTTGCTCCACGGCAACGGCCTCCAGTGCCGACGAAGCAAAAGCACGCAGCGTCGTGGCATCTGGACCGCGTGCGCCGGCAATTGCCAGAACGCGCGAATACTGCCCGAGATACAACGCGTCCTGCATAATATAGCCGCGGAAGCGTTCAACGCTGAGTGTTCCGTCAGTCAGCTCCGTGTTGAACGGCAAGGCATCGATCGACGCTCGCAGTCGAGCAGTGCGTTGCCAGGCCGAATCGGAAAAGCCAGTCATCGCGCTTGTCCTTTGCTACGGCAACACAGCCTCAGCCTCGATCTCCACCTTGAGTTCCGGCAGCACGAGCTTGGAGACCTCAACCAGGGTCGATGCCGGACGGTGTTCCCCGAAGTAACGCTGCCGTGCCGGATTGATCAGCGGCCGGTCGTCGATATTGGTGAGAAAGACCGTAACCTTCACCACATGCTCTGTGCCGCCGCCTACCGCCTTCAGGCACGCCTCGAGATTGCGCAGAGCCAGATCGAATTGTTCCACCACGCTGTCGGGAACGGAGCCGTCTGCCGCCATGCCAACTGTTCCGGAGACCCAGATGT
>JASHQG010000378.1 GCA_030037665.1 Acetobacteraceae bacterium | reverse complement strand
GCGATCGTCGGCGCCACAGGCGCGGTTGGTACGGAGTTGATCACCTGCCTTGAACGGCGGGACTTTCCGCTGCATGAGCTGCGACTGTTCGCGACGGCGCGCTCCGCCGGACGAATCATGGCGTTCCGTGGCAAAGGCCTGCGAGTTATGGAGCTGACCGAGAACGCATTGTTTGACTGCGATATCGCCATGTTTTCGGCGGGCGCGTCCGCGTCCCGTCGATTCGTGCCCGAAGCCGTGCGCCAGGGTGCGGTGGTGGTGGACAATTCCTCGGCATACCGGATGGAGCCTAACGTTCCGCTGGTGGTGCCGGAGGTGAACGCGGGAGCCATCGCCGCGCACCGAGGTATCATCGCCAATCCCAATTGCGTGGCTGCCATTGCCGCTGTTCCACTTTGGCCCCTGCAGTGCGAAGTGGGCATCACGCGGATCGTCGCCGCCACCTACCAGGCGGCATCGGGGGCCGGCGCGGCGGCAATGACGGAACTGCGCACGGCCACCGGCGCCTTCCTCGCGGGGAACGACTTTACCCCTTCCGTTCTGCGCCATCCCTACGCGTTCAATCTGTTCAGCCACGACACGGCGGTCGATCGGGCAACCGGGGCGAATGCGGAAGAGATCAAGGTCGTCCACGAGCTTCGCAAGATCATGCAGGCACCCTGCCTGCCGATCGGGATCACCTGCATCCGGGTTCCCGTACTGCGCGCGCACTCGATCGCGCTGACCGTCGAGCTGGTGCGGGCGATCGAGCCTGACGAGGCGCGTCGAATTCTCGCTGCTGCGCCCGGGGTGAAGATCGTGGACGATCCCGAGAATAACCACTTCCCGATGCCGAGCGAGGCCTCCGGCCAGGACGATGTGCTGGTAGGGCGGATTCGCCGCGACGCCAGCGACCCGACGGGACGCTCCCTCGCCCTTTTTGTCGCTGGGGATCAGCTGTTGAAGGGCGCGGCGCTCAACGCGGTGCAGATCGCCGAGCACCTGGTTAATTGACCGTCGGGTCAACCGACACCCCGAGCGGCTGCCATCCGGATCAACTCCGCTTTGCGAGGTTGGGGGCTTCTGCTGCCCGAAATCCCCTTGAACGACCGGGCGGATTTCGAACCATGCACGAACCCGCTTCGCGGGAGAACGCTCGGGGTAAGGTCGGTGGGTTCCAGCGCAGCGGTCAGGAGTTGAGCGGCATTTGGCCAGGCTTTGAGCATTGAGGGTCACCCTTCAGGTCAAGGTGAACATCAAATGACCATCCAACCAGCGTCACAACCGAAAAGCCCGCTGCGCCAGCGCATGATCGAAGACATGGCCATGCGCAGCCGGCGCCACGATACACAGGGTGACTATCTGCGTTTCGTGCGGGGCTTCGCCGGGTTCCTCAAGCGCTCACGCGAAACCGGACATCGGATTCGCGTCATGACCCGCGATGATCTTGGGCTGCGCATTTGCGTCATGCGACCATCGAATAGCGGCAAGGCGACCTTGGCGACTGCAATCCGGCGGGCGCACGGCCTGACGCCGATTCACCTAGACAGGCTTTACCATATTCCGAACACGGACTGGCGGCCACGAACCGACGAACAGTTCATCGCACTGCATGATGAGGCGCTTTCGGCCGCGAGCTGGGTCATTGACGGCAACTATTCCGGATGCCTGCCGCAGAGGCTTGCGCGAGCAACCGGCCTCATTCTGCTCGACACCTCCACCGCAACCAGCCTGCTACGCTACCGGCGTCGATCACGGCTTGAACGCGATCGTCCTGACGGTCTGGAAGGGGCATGGATAGCGTCAAGTGGGGATGATCTGGCACATCGCAGTCACCTCTCGACCGCACCGCAGGCGCTACAAGGCGATGTTTGTCCACATCAGTCTGCCCAAGATCAGGCTCTCAACGGCGCGCGAATTCACCCGGTTCTATCGGTCAGAAGGGCTTGGGCGATGATGACCCGGCCTGGCCCGCTGAATTATCGTCTTTCGCCGGCACCCACCACCCGGCCGCTCCCAACCCAAATCGGGCGCGGACTGGTCGGTCAGGCGGATTTGGAACCGCACGTTTACAAGCGCCGCGCTGGCTCTCGGTGGGCTAGGTGTTGCCGATCAGGATCCCGGTCGCGAAAACGAGCGCGCCACCGAAGCCCACCTGAATGGCGGCCGAAAACGGGGGCGTGTCCATATAGCGCCAGCGCACTCCACTTATCATCGTCAGTTCCACGATCACCGCGGCGATCGCCACCACGGTCGCGGTCATGAAACTCGGCAACAGGAATGGCAATGTGTGGCCGACGCCGCCCAGCGTCGTCATCAGCCCGCAAATGCCGCCGCGGATCCATGGCGCCCCACGGCCGGTCAGGCTGCCGTTGTCCGAGACAGCCTCGGTGAACCCCATCGAAATGCCCGCTCCGAGGGAAGCCGCTAGCCCTACGACCAAGGCATCCGAAGATCGCCCAGTGGCGAAGGCCGCGGCGAACACTGGCGCGAGTGTGGAGACCGAGCCGTCCATCAACCCTGCCAGCCCGGGTTGGATCACGCGCAGCACGAACATCCGCCGCTGCGTCTCCCGCTCGGCGCTCGCCACATCCGTCGGCACGTTCTCCGCGACGAGCCGGTCTGCCGTCAATTCGTGTTGCGACTCCACCTCGGCAAGATCACCGAGCAATTGGCGGATCGAGGCATCGGTGCTCCGTGCGGCGGCCAGCCGATAGAAGCGCTGCGTCTCCGCCTCCATCAGCTGCGCCTGCCGGCGCGTCGCCTCGATATTCAGTGGCCGGATCTGCCAGACCGGCTCGTGCCGTACGAAGCCGCGCACATCCTGCCGCCGGATCAGCGGAATGTGCTCGCCAAATTTCGCGCGGTAGAGCGCAAGCAGATGGCGCCGGTGTTCGCCCTCCTCGGCCGCCATCTCGGCGAAGATTCTCGCTGTCGAGGGATAATTCGCATGTAGGCCCTCGGCAAAATCGGCGTAGATGCGGCCGTCTTCTTCCTCGTTGCCAATGGCGAGCGCCAGAATCTCGCGCTCGCTGAGTTCATCGAAATTGCGCATTTGCCTGAGCATTCATAAT
>JASHQG010000377.1 GCA_030037665.1 Acetobacteraceae bacterium | reverse complement strand
GCGCGGTTCTGCTGCCCCGCCAGGGCATGCCGCACCACGGCCTGCAGTGCGTTGCTGCTTACTGTCAGCGCTGATCTGTGACCATGTACCAGGTTGGGCAGGGCGAGATTTAACCGTGTACCCCGTTCGAGCACGCGCTCTCGCCAACCGCGCAGCATCGCCGGCACGTCCGGCAATCGCCGGTCCACCGCCACGAGGGCCGCGCGCGCGCGGCCTACCAGGTTAGGCAACGCCAAGTTCAGGCGCTCGATCCGGTCGTCCAGCCGCTGGCGCGCCGCGCCCAGAACGCCCGGCAGATCCGGCAAGCCGCGCACCGCGCGGGAGAGGCGCAACTGCGCCTCCTGCAGCAGGCGGCTCAATCCGCCGACGAGACGTGCCGTTTTCTGTTCCAGATCGGCGATCAGATCGGCCCGCGCCGGCACTGCCATCTCTGCCGCGGCGGTTGGTGTCGGTGCGCGGCGGTCGGCTGCGAAATCGATCAGCGTGGTGTCGGTCTCGTGTCCCACGGCCGAGATCAGCGGGATGGAGCAGGCCGCTGCCGCGCGCACCACTGCTTCCTCATTGAACGCCATCAGGTCTTCCAGGCTGCCGCCGCCGCGGGCGACGATCAACACGTCGGGTCGCGGCACCACATGCTCGAACCCGGCGATGGCAGCGGCGATGCGTTCCGCCGCGCCTTCGCCCTGAACCGGTACGGGCCAGAGGAGGATGGTGCGCGGGAAACGGCGCGCGATGGTGGTGCGGATGTCCTGGATCACCGCGCCCCGCTCGCTGCTGACCACGCCGATCACGCCCGGCAGGACCGGCAACACACGCTTGCGTGCGGCGTCGAACAGGCCTTCGGCGGCGAGGCGCTGGCGGAGCAGCTCGATGCGCGCGAGCAGCGCGCCGGCGCCCGCGAATTCCATCCGCTCGACGATCAACTGGTAGGAAGAGCGTTCCGCGTAGGCCGAGATGCGACCGGTGGCGATCACCTCGACACCGTTCTCGGGCGTCATGCCGAGGCCGCGTACGGTCGATTTCCACACCACACCGGAGATTTTCGCGCCCTCATCTTTGAGCGAGAAATAGATGTGCCCTGAGGGAAAGCGCTTCAGCTCCGTCACCTCGCCGCGCACCCGCACGCGGCCGAAGGTTCCCTCGAGCGTCCGCTTCACCGCACCGGATATTTCCGAGACGGTGTATTCGGGAATGTTCGAGACGGGCGAGGGGGCCAAGTCATTCATCCGCCGAGCCTAGACCTCGCCATCTTCTCTGTCATGCGACGAGAGCTGCGCACTTCGCCCAGCGTCCGGGCGGGACTATAAGGCTCCGCGCGAGTCACGGAAACGTCCATGGACGCAATTCGCACCCTGGGGAAATACGAGCTGCGCGGTACCCTCGGGAAGGGCGCCATGGGCACCGTCTATGACGGATGGGACCCGGCGATCGCACGCCGCGTCGCCATCAAGACGGTCAGGCTGCCCGCCACTCCCGATGCGGAGACCGTCGAGGAGATTGCGCGTTTCCGGCGCGAGGCGCAGGCCGCAGGGCGACTCACTCATCCGAATATTGTCGCGGTCTACGACTACGGTGAGACAAGCGAGCTTGCCTATATCGTCATGGAATTCGTCGATGGTCCGACCCTGAAGGTACTGCTCGACAATCACGAGCGGTTTGCCCTGGGCGACATCCAGCGGGTGATGGACGACGTGCTCGCCGGTTTGCAATTCAGTCACGATCGCGGCGTGGTGCATCGCGACATCAAGCCCGCCAATATCATGCTGACGTCGGAGCGGCGGGCAAAGATCGCGGATTTCGGTATCGCCCGCATCGAAACGAGCAGTATGACCCAGGCGGGCACGATGTTGGGCACGCCGGCCTATATGTCGCCCGAGCAGTTCATGGGCCAGGTGGTGGATGCGCGCACCGACGTCTACTCGGCAGGTGTGGTGCTGTACCAGCTGCTGACCGGCGAACGGCCGTTCGAAGGCGGACTGACCGCCATCATGCACAAGGTACTCAACACCGATCCGCCGGCACCCTCGCAGATCGCCGTCACCGCGCCGGCCGCAATGGATGCCGTGGTGCGGCGCGCCATGGCGAAGCGCCCGGACGATCGTTACCCTTCCGCGGCAGCCTTCGCCGAGGCAATCCGCCGGGCCGTCGCTGCATCGCCGCCTGCCGCCGCAGGCGACGAGGAGGCAACATTCGTGGCGCCCGCGCGGTCCGCCCCGCGTGCCAGGCCCGGCTCTCGACCGGCGTCCCCGGACAAATCCAGCGCGCTGCGGGACGCCGCTCCGGGCCGTTCTCGCGCGCCAGCAATGCTGATCGGGGCCGGCATTGCCGCTGCCCTCGGGCTGGCCGCGGGCGGATGGTTCCTCTTCGGGAGCTCCGTAGAGACGCCACCGCGGTCGTCAGCGCCGGGCGTGGCTGCCGGGGAGACGGGGCCCGCGGCAAGGGTCGCTCAGGCGACGCCCACACGGGCCCCCGCCACGTCGTCGGAATCATCGGCGGCACGGGATCAGGCGCCGGTGCTCGGCGCGAGCGGCCGGTCCGTTGCGACGAAGGAGCCC
>JASHQG010000376.1 GCA_030037665.1 Acetobacteraceae bacterium | reverse complement strand
AGTGTGGGTCGTCAGGATGCGGTGTTCGCTGTGCAGCATATGCCTTCCCTCCTCCTGTGCACGCTCAGGGTGCGCCGGAGACCTTGATCGGGCAACCAAGTGACATGGGCCGATTTGCGGGTCTGGCAGGCTGCGGAAAAACCCGCTTGCCCCGACGCGACATTCTCCGATCAGCTGCCGTGCAGCCATGTCGGGTCCCGCCGCTATGGAGTCGATCTGCGCGATCCGGGAGGCGTCGCGATCCAGAGCGAAGCTGATACGGAGTCTGGTCAGGCGTGTTGCGGCAACCGAATTGCTTGTCTGGTGTATGATCAGGTGAACCGAGTCACCGGGCGTCGCGTCGCCATCGTCGTCGACACCCTGTGGCGGTAAGCTGACGAGGCCGCGATGCCGCTGCAACATTCCGCCCCCGTGGCCCGCGTCGAGATCGATCTCGGCGCGATCGTCGCGAACTGGCGCATTCTTTGTCAGCATCATCCGAGCGGACCGGTTGCCAGCGTGGTCAAGGCAGATGCCTATGGTCTTGGCGCTGCCCAGGTTGCTCCGGCACTGCGCGAAGCCGGCTGCGGCCATTTCTTTGTCGGATTGTTGGACGAGGCACTGGTGCTCCGCGATCGCGTGCCAGGGGCGATGCTCGCAGTGCTCGGCGGTCCGCAGCCGGGCAGCGAACCCGACTACGTCGGTGACGACATTACGCCGGTGCTCAATTCGCTCGCCGAGATCGATGCCTGGACAGCCACCGCCCGCCGGGCTGGACGCATGCTGCCGGCGATCTTGCACATTGACACCGGCATGTCGCGGCTGGGCCTCGAGCCGCGCGAACTGGCGACGCTTCAGCGGGATCACACCCGGCTCGCGGGCATCGAGTTGCGCTACATCATGACCCATCTTGTCGCAGCTGACTGTCCCGATCAGCCGTTGAATGAGGCGCAACGGCGTCGCTTCTCCGCAGCGTGCGCCGGCCTGCCGGCGGCGCCGACCAGCTTTGCCAACTCGTCTGGTATTTTTCTTGGTGCGCCGTGGGGATCCGACCTCGCCCGTCCCGGCGCCGCGCTGTACGGCATCAATCCGACGCCGGGGCGACCGAATCCGATGCACCTTCCGGTGCGCCTCACCGCCCGCGTCCTGTCGGTTCGCGAACTGCAGCCAGGCGAGACCGTCGGCTACAACGCGACATGGCGTGCCACCCGCCCATCACGCATTGCCACCGTCGGCATTGGCTATGCCGACGGCTGGCTCCGCGCTCTGTCCGGTCGCGGCCGCGCATTCTTTGACGGCACCCCAGTCCCGCTGGTAGGCCGCGTCTCCATGGATCTCACCACGTTCGACGTGACCGGCCACCCCGCCGTCCATCCGGGATGCTGGCTTGAATTGCTCGGCCCAGCGCAAACTCCCGACGACGTGGCCGTCGCCGCGGGAACCATCGGCTATGAGGTGTTGACCGCGCTCGGCCGTCGTTTCCCTCGTACCTACTGTCCGGCGTGAACGCGTTGCTGAATTTCGCGGCGGCGATCGGGCGTACCACTATCGCCATATGCCGCCGCACCGGGGCGGCGACGCTGTTCGGCGTGCAGGGCTTGTCTCATCTGCTGCGTCCGCCGTTTTACGCCCGCCTGTTTGCCGCGGCGCTGGTCGAGATGGGCTATTTCAGTCTGCCCGTCGTCGCTCTGACCGCGATATTCACCGGCATGGTGCTGGCGCTGCAGTCCTATACCGGGTTCTCCCGCTATTCGGCCCAAAGTGCGATTCCCAATATCGTCGTGCTGTCGATCACTCGTGAGCTTGGTCCGGTACTCGCCGGCCTCATGGTGGCCGGGCGAATCGGCGCGGCAATGGCGGCCGAGCTTGGCACGATGCGGGTCACCGACCAGATCGACGCACTATCGACGCTCTCGACCAACCCGATGAAGTATCTGGTAACGCCGCGCCTGGCCGCGGGCATCATCGCTCTGCCGGCGCTGGTGGTGATCGCCGATATCCTTGGCGTGATGGGCGGGTTCATCGTGTCCACGCTATCGCTCGGCTTCAATCCGAGCACCTATTTGAGCAACACGGTGGATTTCATGCGGACCGAGGACGTCGTGTCGGGCCTGGTCAAGGCGGCGGTATTCGGCTTCATCGTCGCGCTGATGGGTTGTTACCAAGGCTATCACAGCCGCGGTGGTGCCCAGGGCGTCGGCGCGGCGACCACCTCGGCCGTGGTCAGCGCGTCCATTCTGATCCTGGCGACGGACTATCTGCTGACCCAGATGTTCTTCGCGCGGTAACGGCGGTCACAACAGCTCGACCACGCCGCGAGAGCGGTGCCGCTCTGTTCAGATGAACTGGCCGTGGAGAAACCCTAGCGCTGGCAGCGGCCGCCAGGCGCGCGGCAGGTCGGCGCGACGAATCGGCCTTACGGTGTACATCGGCGGTGGCTGGCGCGATGTACGCAGGAACGCCGCGTAGGCCCGCACTTGTTGTTCGCGCCACGCCTGGTCGGCAAGCGCGGCGAGACGGTTGGAGAAGATCTCGGCAATCCGCGTCGTGCGGCCGACCGAGGCGACCACGGCCCACAACGTGTCGTCGCGTGCGGCACTGAGGCTAACGGGCTGATCCATGAGAGAAAGGTGGCGGGTCGCGCGGCGCGCGGCAAGAGCCGGGGCAGCGTGCGCGTGTGGGGCGGTCGCCTCGCGCTTCGTGCTTCGCACCCGCGATTACGTCAGTGCCTCGCGCGGGCGAGATTATCGGGTCGCGAACGTCGCAAATGACTTCGCAAGCACTTCGTAGATCGCTCGCTTGAAATCGACGGCCAGGGGCGGCAGATCGCGCAGCGCGACCCAGCGCCAGGCGTCGAATTCCGGGTGCGGATCGAGGTCAAGCCGTATATCGCTGTCCTCGCCGGTGAAGCGCAGCGCGAACCAGCGCTGCCGCTGTCCACGGTACCGGCCCTTCAGCGCGACACCGACCAGATGCGGCGGCAGGTCGTAGGTCAGCCAGTCAGGATGTTCTCCGATGATCTTGGCGCGGTTGGTGCCGATCTCTTCGGCCAGTTCGCGCAACACCGCCGTGCGCGGTTCCTCGTCCGAATCGATGCCGCCCTGCGGGAGTTGCCAACCGCCCGCCGCGCCTTCCGCATTTGGGAGGTCCGCGCGTCGCGCAACGAACACCAACCCGTCGCGATTGAACAATACGGCCCCGACATTGGCCCGATAGGGCAGTTCGCTCATGTCCCGTTTGCCTTGTGCAACGGCGCCACAACCCGGGCGCTGACCAGTTCAAGCATCAGGCGGTGGTCCATCGACACGTTCGCCCACCCTGCAATCCGCCGCACCGCCGTCCCGGACGCCACGATCGGCAGGACCCCGATCCGGAACATGCCCGGCGCCGCCGGCAGCCGCGCGGGCCTCGCCACGGCCTCTACCGGTCGGTCAGCCCTGACGCCCGTCGCGGCAAGTCTGGCCCCCGGTCAGTTCGCCGAGGCCGAGGCCTTTTGCGCCGCCATTGCCCTGGCCAGCACCATCGCCTGCTGCAACTGGAAGTCCGTCTGGTCCGGCCTGGCCGGGTCGAACTTCGGGAAGCCCACGGGCGGCTTGTCCGGGATCTCCTTGGCGATCGGCGGAAGGTCGTTGCGCGGCGGCAGCGATACCTGGCCGGTGCCGCCCTCGTTCTTGATCGTACCGTTCAGATCAGCCTCGCGCTCCGGCCCGAAATGCGCCTCCGGCTCTCGGGTCTCGGCCACATTCACATCCGGGGCGATGCCCAGGCCCTGGATGGAGCGTCCGGACGGCGTGTAGTAGCGCGCGGTCGTCAGCCGCATCGCGCCGTTGCCGGGCAGCGGGATCACCGTCTGGACCGAGCCCTTACCGAAGGTGCGCTCGCCCAGCAGGACCGCGCGCCGGTGATCCTGCAGCGCGCCCGCCACGATCTCAGACGACGAGGCGCTACCATTGTTCACCAGGACAACCATTGGTATGCCGGGGATGATGTCCGCGCCTTTGGCGTCCCAGCGCTGACTGTCATCCGGATGGCGTGCACGCGTTGAGACGATCTCGCCCTGACCGACGAAATCGGACGCCACCGCAACCGCCTCGTCGAGCAGGCCGCCCGGATCGTTGCGCAGGTCAAGAACCAACGCGTTGAGCCTGCCGCCTCCCTGCTGCCTCAGCTTCGCCACCGCCTGCTTGATGTTGGCGTCGGCCTGCTCGGTGAACTGCGACAGTCGAATATAGCCGATGTTGTCGGGCTCGAGGCGCGACTTGACGACCTGGATGTGGATGATCTCGCGCATCAGCGCGACTTCGATCGGCTTGTCGATGCCCGCGCGCTTGATGGTCAGCACGATCCGCGTGTTCGGCGGGCCGCGCATCCGCTGCACCGCGTCAGCCAGGCTGAGGCCGAGGACGGTCTTGCCGTCCAGTGCGGTGATGATGTCACCCGGCTTGATGCCGGCCTTGGCGGCGGGCGTATCGTCGATCGGCGAGATGACCTTGATCAGGCCGCTGTCCTCGGAGACCTCAATGCCCAGGCCGCCGAACTCGCCATTGGTCTCAACCTGCATGTCCCTGAACTGCGCGG
>JASHQG010000050.1 GCA_030037665.1 Acetobacteraceae bacterium | reverse complement strand
GCTGAAATGCTGCGCGTGTGCCGGTCAGGCGGGAAGATCGGCCTCGCCAACTGGACGCCGGCGGGCTTTATTGGGCAGATATTCAAGACGCTCGGCCAATCTCTGCCTCCGCCTGCTGGCGTCAAGTCGCCCATCCTTTGGGGCACCCCCGATCGGTTGGCCGAATTGTTCAGCGGGTGCGTGGCATCGATGAAGGTCGAGCCGCGTAACTTCATGTTCCGCTATCACTCGCCCGCGCACTTCATCGATGTGTTTCGGACCTATTACGGCCCGATGCTCAAAGCGTTTGCCACGCTCGATGAGGACCGCCGCTTGTCCCTTGCCGCCGATCTACATGCATTGATCCACCGCTTCAACCGCGCCCTCGACGGAACCATGGTCGTACCGGGCGAATATCTTGAAGTAGTCATCGTCAAAAACTGATGATGGGATTTGCCACGACTGAGCAGCAAGCGCCTGTTCGAGCAGCCGTGAGGGTCACAGGTCGGATGCTGACATCTTCAACCGCTCCAGGGAGGGGATTTGCTTAGGCCGGCTGACTGCCATGAGCTCCAGAGCGGACGTCCAAGGCTCAATGTCGTTATGCCCGCCTCCCACCCGGAGCGGACATTCACGCCGAATTTCTACGCCGCGTAAGCAGTTGAACAAGTTACGCGCATTGCTGATGAGCCAAAGCTGATCCGCGGGTATGGCATTGCGGTTGTCGAGGGCGTCTCGTGCTCTGCACCTCGACCTTGCACCGCTCTACGACCTGCGCGTTTGGCTTAGGAGCGATGCGAAAACGACCCTCGCGGCGTCGCTCGAAAGAGGCGTTGGTGCGTAGGCTCGCGAATGGGAGTCGATGTTCCTGCCCAGCGTCCAGCTTTACCTACGAACGAGCCCCCAAGCCCGCGCTGATGTTGTCGTCCGCGGCAGACGGCTGCAATCGCTTGAGACATGCGCTAAGCCGTAGACTGGAGCGAACGGGCGCTCAATTGGCCCGTCCATGTATCTCCGCTTTGTCTCCGTCAGTATCGGCAAAATGCACGCTGACATCGTTCCTGTCGAACGTCAGAATCCAGCGCTGCATCGCGCCGTAGCCAAGGATGCGGACGCGGCTATCCGATAACGCGCCCTGGTTGAGGGCAGTTTGCCCCAATGGGATCGACCGGGTCGATGCCAGCGAGACAGCCGGACCCACCCCTCAGGGGGGCGAGACCATCTCGGAAGCGGGGGCGAGATCGCTCGGAATCCACAATGACGGCAACAATTCGGTGCATTGACACCCGGCAGGGCTGGACCTACATGACAAGCACAGGGATGGAGTCCCCTGTCATGCTCCGTGTGCTGACGACTCCTGCCACTTGAATCGCGAGCCGGCATCGGCTGCAAAGGCAGGGTCATGACGCGGGCATACCGTCCAAACCCGGGTACTCTTGCGCACGCTGAGGCGTTTGTTCTTGACCGCGTGAGCGCTGGAGGAAGACATCTTCGTTCCATCGAGCCGCGTTCGCGGGAACACCTAGGCTCGCTGCCCCGAAGTGAGCCGATCCGGGGCGACGCGTCGAGCTTCCCTGTGTTCCAGAGCATTCTGTTCCCACCTGGCCTGGAACAGGAACGCGCGGAGCGCAATAAGCAACTACCTTGCTTCATTGATCTGAATCTCGATCAGGTGGTTGCCGCAATCGTGGCCAAGCGAGACGAAGACGCGTTGCGACCGATCTTCTACTCGACCTACAGAAACGAGGAAATCATTCGCTACCGGCAGGCTGTGTTCGCCGACCTCGAGCGCGCCGAGGTATTCCAGGCTTTTCCGGCCTTCTGTGAGACAATGCGCACCGTCCGGGCGAACCTCGCCTACGCCGATAGAATCTCCTACAAGCGTCACCGCCACATGGTCGTTTTACGCGCCATTCATCGCTACTGTGAAGGCGTTCAGTCGCTTCTACAGTCTCTGGAATCTCTTACGCTGCGCTCCGACGGACTGAGGGATCTACGACGTTACCTCCGCGGCTACGCCTCGTCGGAACCATTCTCCCAGCTCGCCATGGAAGCGCGGCGCCTCCGTGATACACTGTTCAGGCTCAGCTACGGAACGCTGTTCCGTGGCGACAAAGTGGTCGTACGGAAATACGCATCTGAGCCCGACTATGCCGTTACGGTTCTCGAGCGGTTTGCACGGTTCAGAGAAACGGACATAGAACCATCGAAATCGCCACGACTGACAGACGACTTTTCGCTCAATCACATTGAGGAGGGCATCCTCGAGTTTGTCGGACGGCTGTTCTCGACAGAATTCAGGGATCTCGAGAACTACGTCGCGAAGCATTCCGCATTTATCGACGGCGTGGTTGCAACTTTCGACCGAGAAATTGGCTTCTTCGTTGCCTACTTGGACTTTATCGAGCCCATCAAGCAGCGGGGTTTGCCATTCTGCTATCCCGAGGTTTCTGCGCGGAATAAGGATGTAGAGGTCTCCGGAAGCTTCGACCTTGCCTTGGCCGCGAAGCTCGTCAGAGGCAATGGACAGATTGTCTGCAACGATTTCTTTCTGCGCGACCAGGAGCGGTTGATCGTTGTCACCGGGCCGAACCAGGGTGGAAAAACGACGTTTGCACGCATGTTTGGTCAGCTGCACTTTCTCGCCGGCCTCGGGTGTCCGGTGCCTGGGAGGCAGGCGCGCCTGTTTGTTCCGGACCAGATCTTCACGCATTTTGAGCGCGAGGAGGACATCACCAATCTGCGGGGAAAGTTGGAGGACGACCTCGTCCGCCTTCACCACACCGCCCAGGTGATGACCGCCGACAGCGTCTTTGTGCTCAACGAGATATTCAACTCGACCAGCCTCGACGATCAGATCTTCCTGAGCATGAAGGTGGTCCAGCAGATGCTCGAGACCGACGCGATCGGCGTGTGCGTGACCTTCATCGATGCTCTGTCGACGCTCGGCGAAAAAACAGTCAGCATGATGAGCACGGTGATGCCGGATGATCCGGCCCGCCGGACCTTTAAGCTCATCCGCAGACCGGCCGATGGTCTCGCCTACGCACTGTCGCTGGCGGAGAGGCACGGCGTCACCTATGAGCAGCTGCGGACGAGAGTACAGCCATGAATACGTTTCTGATGCACCCGGATCGGAATTCCGATGCTACCTCTCAGTCGAAGCGCGAGCTCACTCAGGACATTGAACTAGACGTCCTGCTCAATGCGGCGGCCGCCGGCGACCACTATCTTTATAATATCATGATGGCAGCCTGTGCGGGCGTCTGGACGAACGATATTGCCACGATCCGCTACCGACAGGAGATTCTGAAGGACTGTCTGGCCAACGAGGCCGTCGTACGACAGTTCTATGCGATCGCGACCGA
>JASHQG010000375.1 GCA_030037665.1 Acetobacteraceae bacterium | reverse complement strand
CCCTGCCTGGCCGGTCATCGATCCGGTCCGCGCCATGTGGATGTTCGTCGGCACCATGACGCTGCTGCTGCTTCCGAAAGTGTTTGGCTTCCTCGCTGCCGCGCTGCGCCGCCCGGTGCGCCGCGGCTGCGGCGGGGTGCTGCGACTGTTCGCCAGCATGGTCCTGGAAACGATCCTCTCTGGTCTGATCGCACCAGTGACCATGCTGACGCAAATACAACACGTCATCGCCATCATGTTCCGAGGTGACTCCGGATGGACTGTGCAGCGACGCGACGACGGACGCATCCCGTTCCGCACCACCGCGCGCCAGTATCGATGGCATACGGCGCTGGGCGTCGCACTCGGCGGGTGCGCCTGGGCGGTTTCCAAATACCTCGCGTTGTGGATGCTGCCCGTCGTGCTGGGCCTCGCGCTGGCGATCCCTCTCGCCGCGTTCACCGCACGGACGCGCGCCGGCGTGGCACTCAGGCGCGCCGGACTCCTACGCGTGCCCGAAGAAACGCAACCGCCGGACGTGCTGGTACGCGCCGCGGAACTGGCGAGCGAACCCGACCCGCCGCCGCACGGCGTGACACATTTGCTGAACGATCCGATGCTGCTTGCCGCACATCGACGGATGCTGCCACCCCCACGTCGCAGCGACCCGGCGTCCGTCGATTCGGCACTGGCGGTCGCACGCGCGCGGCTGGAGGCGGCCGATACGATCGGGGCTGCGCTCGCAGCCATGAGGCGCGAGGAACTGTTGGCGTGCTTGAGCGATCCGCACACGCTCGACGAGCTGGCTTGGCGACTACCGGGCGAACCCGAATCGGCGGCGCGGCGGCGCGGCTGAGCTTGCTTGTCAGCTGCCGCGCCACGGGCCACGTTATTCCGGCGCAGAGTGATACGTGGGGAACCCGCGATGGCGAAGCGAAAGCCGGACCCGGCCGACACCGCCGGCAAGAGCGACCGGCTGAGCATACGTCTCGACCTCGCGTCGGGGGTGAGAATTGGACCGGGCAAGGTCGCCGTGCTGGAGGAAATCGCCCGCTCCGGCTCGATCTCCGCCGCCGGGCGCGCGCTGCGGATGTCGTACCGGCGCACCTGGGAACTGGTGGAGGACCTCAATCGCAATCTCGGCACGCCGGTGGTGGAGACGGCTGCCGGTGGTAGCGGCGGCGGCGGCGCGGTGCTGACACGCGCCGGCAAAGCGGTCGTCGAGCGTTATCGCGCCATCGAGATGGACACCGCGCTCGCGGCGCGCAAGCACCTGCTCGCGCTGCATCGCGCCTGCGGTGAGAAATGACGGCGCAACGCGATGAAGATGGCCTTGACGCTCGCCAACCACAATGACATCCCGGCGCCGATGAAAAAGGGCAAAGCCCGGCGCCACAACGGCGCAGGGCGCCATTCAGGTTTCAACGCCTGTGACGGTTAGAGCGTCCATCACGAGTGATGCTGTCATCCGGGGTGGGATTGAGCTCGCTCACCCGAGCCTTCGCCATGATCAGGCCGTCCGACGTCATCGTCGGTGTCCGACCCATCGTCCGCGACGGATCGGCAGGCGTGCCGTGGCAGAGGGGGCGGAGAAACGCGGTGCTGGACCGGATCCCGGGGTGACCGGCAGTGTAGACCAATGATCGACGATCCCCACCCGGCCGACAGCGGACTGCGTACGGGCGAGGTGGCAGTCCCGCTTCCGGACGCAACCAACGCCGGTGTGTATTTTATCGGCACCATCCACACACCCTGGCGCACGCGCACCGCATGCCCGAAACGTGGCGATCTGGCCGGGCCACTGTGCAGGATCGTTGTGGATGAACGGTGGCGTGTGGCGCTGACCGGTATCGCGCGACACAAGCGCATTCTGGTTCTCTACTGGATGCACCAGGCCCGACGCGACCTGGTGTTGCAGATGCCGTACCATAGTGGGCAGACAACAGGCACCTTTGCCTTGCGGTCACCGGTGCGACCTAATCCGATCGCATGCTCGGTGGTGGAATTGGTTGCGGTCGACGGTAACACGTTGCAGGTACGTGGCCTCGATTGCCTGGATGGCACGCCACTCATCGATATCAAGGCGGAACAGGCTGGGTCCGGCGGATAGTGCGCAAATCAGGTTTTGTCGTCACAGAGAACCGGGCCGGAAGCGTTGCTGCTGAGTTTCGCAATGGCGGCACCGACGCGGCTCAGCCTCCGGCTTTCCCCGCGATGAAAATCGACGTCCGGTTGTTTCACCAACGCCGCCGTGCGCCGCCCATGATTGCGCGCGTTGGCATCCGCCTGGCACTGTCCGGCTTCGCGCACGACCAGCAACGGGTGACGCTCGGCGTGTTGGCCGTCGCTGCAGCACTGACCGCTCTGTCCGGCCACGTCGCTCCGGTTGGAAGCATGGTGCACGCCATCGAGCTGCTCGGCCGCGCCGATCTGATCCGCGACGGGCCGGCGG
This sequence comes from Acetobacteraceae bacterium, assembly GCA_030037665.1. Taxonomy (GTDB): domain Bacteria; phylum Pseudomonadota; class Alphaproteobacteria; order Acetobacterales; family Acetobacteraceae; genus JASHVB01. The sequence continues at coordinate 1,406 of JASHQG010000375.1, read as the reverse complement.
TGTTGTGGGGCCTGGTCCCGCAGGCGGTGCAGCTTAACGTCGCGAAACAACGGCGCTGGCCAATGCCGTTGTTCGCTCTGCTGGCGCCGGCGATTGGCGGGTTCCCGGTGCAGCAGGTGGTGGGCTAATCTGCGAGCAACCGCAACGCGGAGGATCGTCATGTCAGGCAACAGCGCCTATCTCACCCGCCTTGACCGGAACGCCGCGAATTACGCCCCGCTGACGCCACTGACTTTCCTCGAGCGCGCCGCCTACGTCTACCCCGACAGGCTGTCCGTCGTGTACGGTGACGAACGCTACACCTGGAAGCAGACCTACGCCCGCTGCCGTCGGCTCGCCTCGGTGCTGGCACGCCGTGGCATCGGTCGCAACGACACGGTCGCAATCATGGCGCCGAACACCCCGCCGATGTACGAAGCGCATTTCGGTGTGCCGATGTGCGGCGCGGTGTTGAACACGTTGAACACGCGGCTTGATGCAGAATCAATCGCGTTCATGCTCCGACATGGTGGTGCGCGCGTACTGATCACCGACCGCGAGTTCTCCCCGGCGATAGCAAAGGCGCTGACATTGCTGGACCGGAAACCCATCGTCATCGACATCGATGATCCGGCCTATCACGATGGCTCTCTCTGCGGCGAATGTACATACGAAGAGTTCCTGACAGAAGGTGATCCCGACTATGACTGGCACCCTCCGGCCGACGAGTGGGACGCAATCTCGCTGAACTACACCTCAGGCACGACCGGCGACCCCAAGGGAGTGGTCTATCATCACCGCGGTGCGCATCTGAACGCGGTAAGCAACATCCTGAACTGGGGCATGCCGCACCACGCTGTCTATCTTTGGACATTGCCGATGTTCCATTGCAACGGCTGGTGCTTCCCGTGGACCGTTGCCGAACGCGCCGGCGTTAATGTCTGCCTGCGCCGGGTGGAAGCGAAGGCCGCGTGGGATGCCATCCGTGCAAATGGCGTGTCGCATATGTGCGGTGCGCCGATCGTCTATTCGATGCTCATCAACGCACCGGCCGAACTGCGCGAAGGAATATCACACCGCATCGCCGGCCAGGTCGCCGGCGCGGCTCCACCCGCAGCGATCATCGAGGGTGCAGAAAAGATCGGCATCGAGTTGACGCATGTCTACGGCCTGACCGAAACCTATGGCCCCGCTTCGGTCTGCGCCAAGCACGCGAATTGGCAACACATGTCAATTGACCGCCGCGCCGAACGCAACGGCCGCCAAGGCGTGCGCACGCCACTGCAGGAGGCGATGACGGTGCTTAATCCCACGACGATGCAGCCAGTGCCGTGGGACGGCGAGACAATGGGCGAGATCATGTTCCGCGGCAACGTCACCATGAAAGGCTATCTCAGTAATCCATCGGCCACGGGTAAGTCGTTCGA
>JASHQG010000374.1 GCA_030037665.1 Acetobacteraceae bacterium | reverse complement strand
GCCGATCGATGAAGCCGCCGTCATTGCCGAGTTGCGCGGCCTGGCAGCGCGCAACGTATGCAAGAAGTCGCTGATAGGTATGGGCTATCACGGCACGCATATGCCCCCCGTGATTCAGCGCAACGTGTTCGAAAATCCCGGTTGGTACACCGCGTACACACCGTACCAGGCGGAAATTTCCCAGGGCCGGCTGGAAGCCCTGCTGAATTTTCAGACCATGGTTTGCGAACTGACCGGCATGCAGATCGCCAACGCCTCGTTGCTCGATGAGGCAACCGCTGCGGCGGAGGCGATGGCCATGGCGCATGCGATCAGCAAGTCGAAATCCGACATACTGGCGGTCGCGGCCGACCTGCATCCGCAGACGCGCGCAGTGCTGGCGACGCGTGCGAAGCCGATCGGTGTGACGCTGGTGGATGTGCCGCCGGGCGACGCTGCGGCGATCCGCGCAGCGCGGCCGTTCGCCGTGATGCTGCAATACCCCGGCACCACAGGCGCGATCCGCCCGCTGTTCGAGGAGACCGACGCCGCGCACGGCGTCAATGCACTGGCGATTGTTGCGGCCGACCCGCTGGCGCTTGCGCTGCTGACGCCGCCCGGGGAGATGGGCGCCGACGTGGTGGTCGGCTCAGCACAGCGTTTCGGTGTGCCGATGGGTTTCGGCGGGCCGCATGCCGGCTTCTTCGCCACGCGCGACCTCTACAAGCGTCATATGCCTGGGCGGCTGGTCGGTGTGTCGCTGGATGCGGCCGGCACGCCCGCGACGCGGCTCGCGCTCCAGACGCGTGAACAACACATTCGGCGTGAGAAAGCGACGTCGAATATCTGCACGTCACAGGTGCTGCTCGGGGTGATCGCCGGTTTTTATGCCGTGTGGCACGGGCCGGAAGGGATCAGGCGCATTGCGCGTCGGGTGAATCTGATGGCACGGCTGCTGGCCGAGGTCTCTGCGCACGCGGGGTATGAGCTGCGGCACGGCGCGTTCTTCGACACGATCGTGATCGAGTGCGGCAATGCCGATGCGATGTTGCGCGCAGGGCTGGCAGCGGGGTTCAATCTGCGGCGCGTTGATGATGGTGCGGTCGGGATCTCGATCGACGAGACCGTCACGCACGAAGAGCTGTCGGCACTGGCGGGCGTACTCGGCGGCGAACTGGGCGAGGCATCGGCGAGCATTCCGGCGAAGCTGGTGCGCAGCACACCCTTTCTCGAGCAGGGAGTGTTCAATCAGTACCGCTCCGAGCACGAGATGCTGCGATATTTGAAGCGGCTGGAGGAAAAGGACATTGCGTTGAACCGCAGCATGATCCCGCTGGGATCGTGCACCATGAAGCTCAACGCCGCGGCGGAGATGTTCTCGGTCTCGCTACCCGGCTTCGCCGACATCCATCCTTTCGCGCCCGAGGACCAGACCGAGGGTTACGCCACGTTGATTCATCGGCTTGCGGCTTGGCTGCAAGCGATCACTGGATGTGCTGCGGTCACGTTGCAGCCGAACGCTGGCTCGCAGGGGGAATACGCCGGGCTGCTGACGATCCGCGCCTGGCACGAAGCGCGCGGCGAGGGGGCGCGCGACGTGTGTCTCATTCCGTCATCGGCGCACGGCACCAATCCGGCGAGCGCAGTGATGGCCGGGCTGCGTGTCGTGGTTGTGGGCTGCGACCGCGATGGCAACGTGGATCTGGCGGACCTGCGTGCCAAGGCGGCACTGCATCGCGACCGGCTGGCGGCGATCATGGTCACCTATCCCAGCACGCACGGTGTGTTCGAAGCTGCGATCCGCGAGATTTGCGCGGTCGTGCACGAGGCTGGTGGCCAGGTATACATGGATGGCGCGAACCTGAACGCGCAGGTGGGGCTGACATCTCCTGGGGCGATCGGCGCCGATGTGTGTCATCTCAATCTGCACAAGACGTTCTGCATCCCGCATGGCGGTGGCGGCCCGGGCGTGGGGCCGATCGCCGTCGCTCAGCATCTCGCCCCGTTTCTGCCGAACCATCCCTTGCGCGCGGACGCAGGACCGAAGACGGGATTCGGGCCGGTGTCGGCAGCGCCGTTCGGTTCCGCGCTGATCCTGCCGATTTCTTATGCCTATGTCCGGATGATGGGTGCCGCGGGCCTGACCCGCGCGTCGGAAGTCGCGATCCTGAATGCCAACTACGTAGCGGAGCGACTGCGCGGGGCTTATCCGGTGCTGTACACGGGCTCAGGCGGCATGGTCGCGCACGAATGCATCATTGACTGCCGCGGCTTCCAGTCCGAGGCCGGCGTGATGGTGGAAGACATCGCCAAGCGCCTCGCGGATTTCGGTTTTCACGCCCCGACCATGTCCTGGCCCGTTGCCGGCACGCTGATGATCGAACCGACCGAGAGCGAAAGCAAAGCCGAACTCGACCGGTTCTGCGAGGCGATGCTGTCGATCCGCGCGGAAATCGCGGCGGTTGCGGCGGGGAGGCTCGACCGGGAGGACAATCCGCTGAAAAACGCCCCCCACACCGCGCGTGAAGTGATGGCGGAAACGTGGACGCACGGCTATTCGCGTGAGCAGGCGGCGTTTCCACTGCCGTGGGTGGCGGCAGCAAAATACTGGCCGCCGGTGAAGCGGGTGGATAATGTCTACGGCGACCGGAACCTCGTATGCACCTGCGCGCCGTTGGACGCGTATGCGGACGCCGCCGAATAAGCTCACCTTAGTGCAGGGCGAATTGCGCACCGCACCGACCGGAGCGAAGGAAAATCGCACGGTGCAACCCTGCGTTTGCCGCTCACCTTCGTTAGGTCGCAGCGCAGACCTCTGCCGCGCCGCAGGAGAGGTGGGTTGCGCCTTGCGCTGCCGGCCTGGATCGGCCATCAGTCCCGTCTGACCATTCGCGACCGACCCCTGACGACTGACCTGTGACATGCAGCGGATCTTCTCCGGCATCCAGCCGACCGGCGTGCCTACTCTTGGCAACTATCTCGGCGCCCTCAGAAACTGGGTGGCGCTGCAGGACGGCCATGACTGCATCTATTGCGTGGTCGATCTGCACGCGATTACCGAGTGGCAGGACCCTGCCGGCCTGACCCGGCAGACGCGCGAGATGGCCGCCGTGCTACTGGCTTGTGGTATCGATCCGCACCAACACATCGTGTTTTTGCAATCGTCGGTGCGCGCCCACGCGCAGCTCGCCTGGATCTTCAATTGCGTCGCGCGTATCGGCTGGCTGAACCGCATGACGCAGTTCAAGGACAAGGCCGGCAAGAACCGTGAGAACGCGTCAGCCGGACTCTACGTCTATCCGAACCTGATGGCGGCCGACATTCTGGCCTACCACGCAACCCGCGTACCCGTCGGCGACGACCAGCGCCAGCACCTGGAGCTGGCGAACGACATCGCGCAGAAGTTCAATCACGACTACGGTGTCGAGTTCTTCCCGAACATCGAGCCCCTGATCTTGGGGCCGGCCGCCCGGGTGATGAGTCTGCGCGATGGCACAAAGAAGATGTCGAAATCCGATCCGTCGGATCAGAGCCGCATCAACCTGAATGACGATCCGGACACGATCGCTCTGAAAATCCGCCGTGCCAAGACAGATCCGGAACCGCTGCCTTTCGAGCCGGCGGGCCTCGAGGCCCGCCCCGAAGCACGCAACCTGGTCGGCATCTACGCGGCGCTCGCGAACACCGACCAGGCCGGCGTGCTGCGTGAACACGGCGGGAAGGGATTTGGTGCGTTCAAGGATGCGCTCGCGGCGCTGATCATCGACAGTCTTCGACCGATCGCGGCGGAAACCAATCGACTGCTGGCCGATCCGGCCCATGTGGACGCGGTGCTGCGCGATGGCGCAGAGCGTGCCGCGGCAATCGCTGATCCGATCGTGGCGGAAACCGAGCGGCTCGTGGGCTTCATACGCGTTGGGTGAACTTTCCGCCCGGCGCGAGGATCGCCACGGGTCCTGGACAGGCCGCAAGTCATGACAGTCGGACGAGAGCCGTTGCCCTCGGGTGCGATGGGATCGGGCTAACGCTCGTTAGACCGAGCCGCCTGCTCGATGTCAGCATCGTTGATGCCGATCGACGCTGCGGCCGCGCAGATGTCGCGCCAGGTCGTCTCATCCACCGGAATGCCGTCGCGCAGGCGCGCCTCTCTCGAACGTCGCTCCGGCTCCCCAGGCAGGAGCACCTCGTCAAACCCGGGCGCGACGCGGCTCGAACGGACGTGCTCCTTGGTCGCCCCCACCCGTGCGTGGATCGCTGCCGGATCCCCGAGCTTCGATAGATCGATCACTGTCGCCAGCATTGAATTGAGGATGCCGCCGCGCGTCGGCTGGCCCGCAGCCTGGCCACCGGCCACCGCGGTCGCCATCACCTCGCACAACACCGCCAGCCCGGATCCCTTGTGTCGGCCGAACGTCAGCAGCGCACCGGTGTGGTCACGAATGAAGCCGGTCGGGTCGTTGATCGGCTCGCCGGACGAATCGATCAGCGACCCCTCCGGCACCGGCACTCCCTTGTTGAACGCCACGCGCGCCTTGCCCGCGGCGATCGATGTGGTCGCCATGTCGAGCATGATCGATGGTCCGTCCTCGCCCGGGATGGCAGTGCAGAACGGGTTGGTGCCAAGCCGCGGCTCAGCACAGGCGAAAGGCGCGGCGATGTCGTGGTGGTCTGCCACGTTGACGAAAGCGGTGAAGACACAGCCGGCGTTGGCGGCTTGCTCGCCGTAGGTCCCGATGCGGCCGACATGCGAGGCGTTGCGCAGCGCCAGCACGCAGGCGCCGATCTGCCGGGCGCGCGCGATGGCGCGGCGCACCGCATCAGTGGCCATGCTCTGGCCGACGCCGCGCTTTGCGTCGATCACCAGCAGTGCGCCGGTGTCGAGCACCACATCCGGCGTCTGGTTCGGGACCAGCAGCCCGTCGTGCAGCAATCGCACGTAAGCGGGGATCATGCCGATACCGTGGCTGTCGTGGCCGGCCAGGTTGGCACGCACGAGGTGGTCGGCAACGATCGCGGCCTCTGTCTCGGCGCTGCCCATGCGCGTCGCGATGAGATGGGAAACAGCATAGAGCGATTGCGGCTTGAACGTCGGCATGGGCGCGTGACCCTCCGTTGGCAGAACGGTTCCGCATAAACGCTCGCTCTCGAAGCGTCGAGGCCGCGGCTTGCATGCCGCACCATCGGATCTGACAGAACTGAACCGCAACGTGCGCTTCTGCGCCTTCGCACCCGCACGGCGCGCGGCCGGTTGCACATCGACAGTCGCGAACCCGGCAGCCGGCCGCTGTCGCTGGGGCTTGCGCTGGCGGGTCCCGGCGATCCGGCGTCCGCGATCAACGTCGGCCCGCGAATAACAGGTCGCGCATGGTCCGCGGCATTCTCCGACACCGAGCATTGCCTTGAGGTCACAGCGGCGATCGCCGCGCGGGCTGCTCGCGTTGCGGAAGCGGTCGCCTTGCCACGCACGTTGGTTATTCGGCAGCCAGGCTGGCCGTCATTGCGGCACAGCGCGCTGCGGATCATTGCGCTCGTTGCGTGACGGCCTGCCGCGCCTTGCCCTCGTGTGCGCAAGCCGTGATAGGCTGCCCGGCACGAAAATAATGCACGAGGGAAGGAAGTACGGATGCCGATCACCGGAAGTCTGCTGGCTGGCGCGCTCGCAAGCATCGCGTTCGTTGGCTGTGGGATGACCACCGCCACACCGCCGCCGGGATCGGCACCGCGCCGGCGCCAAGTCGTGGTGAATGGCAAGCGCGTAAAGACGGTCGATGTGCACGCGCACTGCATCGTCCCGAAAGCGGCTGAAATCATCAAGCATCCGCTGGAATCGCCAGGCTTGCTGATGCACGACACATCGACGCGCATCGCGGCGATGGACACGCAGGGTATCGATGTCGAAGTGCTCTCGATCAATCCCTATTGGTATCGCGCCGAGCGCGACGCGGCGGCCGAGCTGATCCGGGTCCAGAACGAGACGCTGGTCGAGTTCTGCGCTGCCAACCCCGACCGGTTCATGGCCTTCGCCACGGCGGCCTTGCAGTACCCCGACCTTGCGGCGGAGCAGGTCGAATATGCGGTGAAGAAGCTAGGGTTCCGAGGCGTCGGGGTGGCGGGCAGCGTCGCCGGAGAGGAACTGGCAAATCCCAGGTTTCATCCGTTCTGGGCGAAGTGCGAGGAACTCGGCGTGCTGGTCTTCATGCACCCGCTTGGCACGCGCGAACTCGAGCCAAGCGGCCGGCTGAACGGCAGCGGCTTGCTCACCAACACGATCGGTAATCCTCTGGAGACGACGATCGCGCTGTCGCACCTGATCTTCGAAGGCACGCTCGACCGGTTCCCCGGGTTGAAGATCTGCGCCGCCCATGGCGGCGGATTCCTGCCATCGTACGCGAACCGCTCTGATGCGGTGCTCCGCACGTTTCCACAGCGGGTCGGGCCGCTGCCGAAGAAGAGTCCGACGTCGTATCTGCGCGATGGACAGCTTTATTTCGACACGATCGTGTTTACGCCGGAAGCGCTGCGGCATCTGATCGCTGAGACCGGTCCTGACAAGATCATGATCGGCACGGACTATCCGTTCCCGTGGACCAGCACCGAAGTGGACCTGGTGCTGAAGACACCGGGGCTGACCGATGACCAACGAGTGGCGATCCTCGGTGGGACGGCCGCGAAGCTCTTGGGAATCGAGAGCTGAACAGACAGAGGAGACACGACGCCGCCAGCAAGCGGTCGCGCAGTCGGCCAGCATCCACCACTCCATCCGCCTGGGCCGGTCTGTCCGCTGGCAGCAACAGCCGCGAGCACAGGCAAACCAGCCAGGCCGCCATCACCAGCCGCGCGCCCTATTGGGCCGGCGGCATTGCGTTGCCTACCCTGGCGAGCGTGGCCGCGAGCTCGTCGACCAGCGCCCTCACCCAGATCGATCGCTCGCACACGTGCGAGCGCGCGCAATTGCGCCAGTGGTCCGGCGAACCTGGCAAGGTCCAGTTGAGGGCTGTTCCCCTCGCTGCCGGGTGCTCAGAGCGGATGCGATACTCCTCGGGCGCCTGGGCAAAAGAAGCACCAACACCGTTGCGCTCTACACCCAGCTCTCCAAGAGGGCACGCAGGGGGCCTGCGATGGCCCCCTGCGACGATTTGGGAAGCGTGCGCGACGGTCCTGCGGCTGCAACTCACCCGCGGATGAATGAGAGCAGGTCGGGATTGATGACGTTTGCGCTCACAGTCAGCATGCCTCGATGGATCTGGTACAAGAAGACGCGACGCTGGCGACACTCGGAGCACGATAAGGCGCGTTCCCACACCAACGCCACAGCTTTGTCGCTGAATGGAGGCGATCAACGCGTGTCATCCAGTTATGGGCCATGGAAATGTTCATACCGGGTTCATGATGACTTTTGGTGACCCTCCACACCGGCGATGATAGCATATGACCGACCTACTCTCCGCCGTTGCCTTTGCTTGACAGGGATCTGCGCGGTCGGTACCGGCAAAAGTTGCTAATCTTGGCTCCCCCGACAACCGGGCGCAGACGCTCCGAGTCCTGCTGCTCACCTGCAGCCCGTGTCATATTGGTGTTGTCAAGTACCCGGAACGGATCCACACCATGTGCCTGTGTCTGACGGAGAGATCAAAGTTACGCGGATCACGGCCCTTACACCTGCGCGATTCTCTCGGACGGTCTTTCATAGGTTACCGCT
>JASHQG010000373.1 GCA_030037665.1 Acetobacteraceae bacterium | reverse complement strand
GGCGTAGCGCGCGGCGCCGGTGACTTTGGCGACACCGTCGACGCGGGGCGTGGGCGTGCCGAACAGGATGGCGGGATCGATCGTCATGTTATCAGACCTTCCTGCTGGGGGTTGGCATGGCCTTGGCCTCCATCAGGGCACGCACGACGGTCTGGCGGCCCAGTTCCAATTTGTAGTCGTTGTGGCCATGCCCGACGGCACCTTCCATCGCAGCCCGTCCGGCAGCCTTCGCTGAGGCCTCGGTGAGAGGCTTGCCGGTCAGCACGGCTTCCGCAACCTGAGCGCGCCAGGGACGATAGGCCATGCCGCCAAGACCGATGCGGGCCTGCCGAACGACATCGCCATCCAACTCAAGCGCCACCGCGGCCGAGGCGATGGCGAACTCATACGAGGCCCGATCCCTCACCTTCACGTAGACCGAACGGTGCGCCCAGGCCGTAGCAGGGATGAAGAAGGCGGTGATCACCTCGCCGGGCCGCAGGGTAGTCTCCAGATGCGGCTGGCCTTCGGCCGCGCGGTGAAGCGAGGCGAAGGGGAGTCTGCGCGATCCGTGCGGTCCGATCAGGTCGATCTCCGCCTCGAGCGCCATCAGCGCCACCGCGAAGTCGCCCGGGTACTGCGCGATGCAGCTGGCGTCCGTACCAAGCACAGCGTGGTTACGGTTGAAACCGTTCAGCGCCGCGCATCCCGAACCAGGCGTCCGCTTGTTGCATTCGGTCCAGCTTGGGTCGCGGAAGTAAGTGCAGCGCGTGCGCTGCAGCACGTTCCCACCGAGCGTCGCCATGTTGCGCAGTTGGGCGCTGGCGGCGAGCTGCAGGCTCTGGGCCACGACCGGATACTCGCTGCGCACGGCGGGATGTGCCGCCACATGCGCCATGCGGGCCAGTGCGCCAAGCCGCAATCCTGCCGTCGTAGCCGTGACCGTTCCATGCGTGGCGCGCAGCGACGTGAGGTCGACCAACCGCCCAGGCATCATAACGTCGAGTTTCATCAAGTCATAAAGCGTCGTGCCGCCAGCGAGAAACTGTGCCGGCGCATCGGTCTGTCCCTGGCCGGTGTGCTCTCCCAGGCGTACCGCCTGTGCCAGGTCCGCGGCCCGCGCGTAGGAGAACGGGCGCATCAGGCCGGCCCCATCTGCGTACGCGCCTGCTTGATGGCGGCGACGATGTTGGGGTAGGCCGCGCACCGACAGATATTGCCGCTCATATATTCACGGATGTCGTCATCGGTATTGGCGTGGCCTTCGTTCACGCAGGCCACCGCTGACATGATCTGCCCTGGCGTACAGTACCCGCACTGGAAGGCATCATGATCGATGAAGGCCTGCTGCATCGGATGCAGCGCACCATCGGCGGCGGCCAGCCCCTCGATCGTCCTCACCGGTCGGTCCTGAGCCGCGATCGCCAGCGTCAGGCAGGACAGCACACGCTCTCCGTCGAGATGGACGGTGCAGGCCCCGCATTGCCCGTGATCGCATCCCTTTTTGGCGCCGGACAGGTCCATGTGCTCGCGCAGCGCATCGAGCAGGGAGGTGCGGTTATCGACGACGAGACGATAGTCGCGTCCGTTCACATTGAGTGTCATAGGCGACGGGCCGGCTTCGGCCGGCTCAGCCTCGACCCGCGGCGCGGCTCGTGCGATCGCGGGCAGGGACGCCAGGCCGACCGCCCCGCGAAACAAGCCTCTGCGGCTCGGCCCCTCCCGCCCTTCGCTTTGATCCGGTTTTTCACTCATGGGGCTGCACCCTCCGCTTCGCTCATGGCAGGCGTTTCGCTGCCAATCAGACGTTCACGATCTTGGTATCGCCTCCCCCGGCGCCGAGAGATCTTGGGCCAGACCTGGCACCTGTCCGCCGAAGCGCCACGACCGGGCGCGTTCTTCCAACGTCGGCGCGATTTCAGAGGAAATCGGTGTCCCGCGCAAATTGATTCGGTGTGATCTTGTGGCGGTCACGTGTCATGGAATGCAGTGAGCTTCAGTCGAATGACGGGCGGTACGCGATTCTATTCGCTCATGTGGCCCGATCCCTTTTTGTTGCTCACGTAACGGATGGCATGGACCTATGTTGCGTAATTGCTTCACCGCATTCGAGCCCGAAAGCGGGCACTTCAAGGGAACCGACTTTGCGGGCGAACGTGACAGGCGGGTGGCGCCACGGCGCTGAAGTGTCGCTGGCGCAACCGGGCAGAAGCACCGTGCACCGGTCGAGCTGATTTCGAACCCGGATTTGAACGGGGCCGCCGGATGCGGCGTGAGGCCCATCGTCGACACACGTCGCCCGCTACGCGCACACCCATGGCTTGGGAGAGGACTGCTCAAGGTCACTTCAACGCCGCCAGCGCATTCCTCACCAGCTTCGTGTCATCCCCGTCGGGCGGCATCTGCGCGAGCAGCTTCGTCCAGTCGGCACGCGCCGCGTCCGGATGTCCCTCGCGCGCGGCCACAATGCCCAGATACCACAGCGCCTCGGGCTCGTTTGGTGCGACGGCCTGCACCTCCTTCAGCAGCGACACGGCCTCAGGCGGCAGCGGATCGCTCGGTTTCAGCCCGCCGAGCAGCATGCCGACCGCCTGCAGCCGAATATCGATGTCACCCGGCTTCAGTTTTGCGGCATGCTCGTACGCGTCGCTCGCCTTAATGGTATCGCCAAGCACCGCATATGCCCGGCCCAGGCGCATCCACCCATCCAGATCGTTCGGCGATGCCCGCAACTTCGCCGCAAGCTGCGCGACCATCCCGCGGATCATTGCGGCGCGTTGGGTCGGGGTCATTTGCGCTGTCGCCGCCATCTGGTCCGGCGACGGGCCGCCGGTGACCGTGGCGGGCGGCTCGGGGACACCCTTTGGTATTGCCGGTGCCGTGATCCCGCCGTCCTTCGCCGCCTGCTGGATGCCATCGGCGATCTGCTCGCGCATCGGCGAATCATCCGGCAAATCCGCCGCGAGGCTCATCCAGCCATCAATCGCGCGCTTCTCTTCGCCAGCTTGCGCGTCAGCGAGCGCGAGGTAATACCGCGCCACTTCGTTCCGCGGATCCGCCGCGAGCGCCTTGGCAAACGCGTCGTGCGCGGCGGGGGCGACGATGCCGCCCATTGACAGCACCAGCATCTCGCCCAGCCCCGCATAGACGTCCGGGGAACCCCGGCCGAGGCTGATCGCATGGTGATATGCATTTCCGGCCTTTTCCCAATTGCCAAGCATTGCTTCGGTGCGCGCGTCTAGAAGCCAACCTCGGGCATCGTTCGGATCGGCTTGCAACTTCTCTTCGAGTTTCGCTGCGGCGTCGCGTATGTCGCGGTGCTCCGCATCGGGCTTCGCGGCGGATGCTGGTGAATGAGCAGCATATGGCGCATCGGGCAGCAATGGTGTCCCGACCTGCAGATAAAGCGCCACCCCACCGATCAGCACGAACAGACTCACTGCGCCGGCAACACCGGGACTGCGTCCAAAACGCATGCCGCGCAGCGATGCGGGCTTGTCCACGCTGAGCAGCCGGCGCTGAATTTCCAGCCGCGTCGTCTCCGCTTCAGCGCCGCTCAGCAAGCCGCGCGCAATATCGCGATCCAGTTCCCTGAGCTGATCGCGATAGACGACGCGATTGAATTGCGCGCGTTCGGGCGGTGCGGCGACACCTGTCAGTAGTGGCCAACTCATGGCAAGAATCGCGATGCCGGCGACCGCAGCGAACACCAGAATGAACAGCATCAGCCGTCGGTCTCCTGTAACAAGCGCTCGAGGCGACGCTGTTCCGCCGCGTCTAGCGGCTCTGCCGCCGCAACCGCCCTGGGGCGACCCCGCATCCAGACCGCGATGCCGATGAACCCAAGCACGAGCAAACCGGCTGGCGCGAACCACAGCACGTAGGTGGCCGGCCGCACGGGCGGATCGAGCAAGACGAACTCGCCGTACCGGTTGACGATCGCCTGGCGGGCCTCTGCGTCGGTGTCGCCGGCCAGCAAACGCTGGCGGAGCAACACGCGGATGTCATGCGCCAGGCTCGCGTTGGACTCCTCGATCGACTCATTCTGGCAAACCAGGCACCGGAGCGTGTCGCCGATTGCCTCGGCGCGCGCCTCGAGTGCCGGATTTGCGAGGCGTTCACTTGGCTCAACGGCGAAAGCGTGCAGACAGCCGAAGAGGATCACGACGGGTGCGAGGAGTGGTAGCCACGCCTGCCATCGCCCCCGCCCTACGGAGGCCCCGGTTGCGCGGAGCGGTACGCGATCCAACCAGCGTCGGGCGCCCACGGCGCTACCTGCGCGGCCGTCCGCCAAGGGCAGGGGGGACGCCTCCTGCGGAACCGTGCGCCGCTTCATGACATCCCGAGTGCCTTCATCAGCGGCAACAACTCGTTGTTCACCTGCTCGGCCGTCAGCGGACCGACGAAGCGCTTGCGGATGTGGCCAGTGCGATCCAGCACGTAAGTCTCCGGCACACCGTACACGCCAAAATTCAGCCCAACCGCTCCATCAGTATCCACGCCGATCTTACGGTAGGGGTCGCCGAATTCCGCTAACAGCCGGCGTGCGTCCTGCGAGCGGTCCTTGTAATCGATGCCATAGAGCGGCACATGGTCATGCTGGGCAAGACGCATCAGCACGGGCTGTTCCTCGCGGCACGGGACACACCACGAGGCAAAGAAATTGATCAGCACCGGCCCGCCCTTTAACGACGTCAGACTGATCGAGCCACCGTTCAGCCCGGCGAGATCGAACGACGGTGCCTGCTTGTTGATCATTGCCGACGGCAGGCGTTGCGGGTCATATCCGGGTCGCAGTGCCAATGCGAAATAACCGGCGACCACCAGGAACACCACCATCGGCAGCAGATAGACGAAGCGCCGCACCGAACTCACTCGCCAGGCGCTGGCTGCAGCACCGACGTTGCACGGCGGGCACGCGCCGCGACACCGACCCGCCAGCGGCGGTCGCTCAGGCTGAGCATCCCGCCGAACGCCATGATGACCGCCCCGATCCAGATCCAGGGCACCAGCGGCTTCCAATAGGCACGTAGCGTCCAGTTGCCGGCGCCATCACCGTCACCCAGCGCCACATACAAGTCAGCCAGGAGGTTGGTGCGGATCGCCGTTTCTCCCGTGGTCTGCTGTTGCAGTGGGAAGAAGCGTTGCTCGGGGTGCAGCGTCGCCATCAACTGGCCGTGACGCATCACCTCAACGGTGGCACGCTGGGCCCGGAAATTCTCGCCTTGTGCCGGCTCGACACCGACAAAATGCAGCGTGTAGCCAGCAATCTGCACGTTATTGCCGGCATACACCGCATTGATCGCCTGCTCATCGAATGCCGAAGCAGAGAAGCCCGCAATCGAGACTGCCAGGCCGAAGTGCGCGATGCTCATGCCGTAGGTCGAACGCGGCAGATGCAGGGCGCGGCGCATCGTGTCGCCGAATGGCACGCGGAACAATCGGATGCGCTCAGCGAATTCGACGATGACGGCGGTGCCGACCCAGGCGGCGAGGCCGAGGCCGAGCACCGGGAGGACCGGCCCGGGATGCGTGACGAAAAAGGCGATAAGCGCCACCAGGGCGGCAGCCACATACGCCGCCCACACTCGCTGCAGGGCACCCAGCAGATCTCCACGCTTCCATGACAGCATCGGGCCAACCCCGACCGCGACGACCATCGGCACCATCAGCGGCACGAACGTTCGGTTGAAGAACGGAAAGCCGACCGACAATTTGGGTCCGCCCACCGCGTCAAGGAACAGCGGATAGAGCGTGCCCAGGAAGACGGTGGCGCAGCCGCAGGACAGGATCAGGTTGTTCAGCACCAACGCGCCCTCGCGCGAGATCGGCGCAAACAAACCACCGCCTTTCAACGACGGCGCGCGGATCGCGTACAAGGTCAGCGACCCCCCGACCGCGACCAGCAGCAGCAGCAGGATGAACGCGCCGCGCCGTGGATCGGTGGCGAAGGCGTGCACCGAGGTCAGCACACCCGAGCGCACCAGGAACGTGCCGACCAGCGATAGGGAGAACGTGATGATCGCCAGCAGAATGGTCCAGCTTTTCATCGTGTCGCGCTTTTCTACGACAATCGACGAATGGATCAGCGCGGTGCCAACCAGCCATGGCATGAAGGATGCGTTTTCGACCGGGTCCCAGAACCACCAGCCGCCCCAGCCGAGCGTGTAGTAGGCCCACCACGACCCCATCGCGATGCCGATGGTCAGCGCGCACCACGATGCGAGGGTCCATGGACGGACCCATCGCGCCCAGGCGGCATCGACGCGTCCCTCGATCAGCGCGGCGACTGCGAAGGCGAAGCCGACGGAGAATCCGACATAACCGAGATAGAGGAACGGCGGATGGAATGCCAAACCGGGATCCTGCAGTACAGGATTGAGCCCTTCGCCATTCGGAGCCGGCGGCCAGGTGCGCAGGAATGGATCCGATGTCGCGAGAATGAACAGCAGAAAGCCCGCGGCGATCATGCCTTGCACGGCGAGAACGCGGGCGCGCAACGCAGGCGGCAGGTTACCGGAGAACAGTGCCAGCGCGGCACTGCAAACTCCCAGCATGAAGACCCACAGGATCATTGATCCTTCGTGGTTTCCCCACACGCCGGTGATCTGGTAAAGCAGCGGCTTGTCCGTGTGACTGTTCTCAATGACGTTGATGACGGAGAAGTCGTTCGTAACGTAGGCGTGCATCAGCGCCGCCATCGCCAGCGCGACGAGTCCGAATTCCACCAGCGCGGCGCTGCGACCGACGGCCATCCAGGCGGCCTGACCGCGTGCCGCACCTGCCAGCGGCACGCTCGCTTGCACCAGCGAGACACACAGCGCCAGAACCAGTGCAAAATGACCGAGCTCGACGATCATCGCTGCGCAGCTCTCCCGCCGCGCAGGAGGGGTCGCGAAGCAGAGCGAGGCGGGTGAGGGTGCCAGGGCTGCGCACTGTCCATTCTGTTGGAATGCTGCATTGTAATTCTCGCTCGCCCCTCACCCTCAGTGCTGCGCGGATCGACCGCGCCCGCGCACAGCGCGGGAGAGGTTCGTCACGCCGCGGCCTTTTGGGAGCCGACGGACAGGACCGTGCTGAGCGCGTCCACCAGCTCCGCCATCATCGCATCGGTGTGCAGTGGGCCCGGCGAGAAACGCAGCCGTTCCTCTCCGCGTGGCACCGTCGGGTAATTGATTGGCGTTGCGTACATGTGGAACTCCTCCAGCAACCGCCGGCTGACTTCCTTGCACAAGGCCGCATCGCCTATGTGCAACGGCACAATGTGGCTATCCGACGCAATGCGCGGCAGGCCTGCCGCATCAAAGCACCGCTTCAACGCATCGGCACGCTCGAACAGCTTCGCGCGTCGTGCATGGTCGGAACGCACGTGCCGGACCGCAGCCAACGCCGCAGCGGCCACCATCGGCGGCAGCGACGTGGTGAAAATGAACCCGGGAGCCACTGAACGGATGTAATCAATCACCTCTGTATCGCCGGCGATATAGCCGCCATGGCAGCCGAACGCTTTTGCCAGTGTACCCTCGATGATGTCGATTCGATGCGCGAGTCCGTCACGTTCCGAGACGCCGCCCCCGTTCGGGCCGTACATGCCGACCGCGTGAACCTCATCCAGATAGGTGATCGCACCATAGCGTGCGGCCAGATCGCAAATCGCGCCAATCGGCGCGATGTCAGCATCCATCGAATACACCGACTCGAACGCAATCATTTTCGGTGCGCCGATCGGTGCGGCGCGCAGCAACGACTCCAGATGTGGCATGTCATTGTGCGCGAATATATTGCGAACCGCCTTGGCACTGCGAATGCCGGCGATCATCGATGCATGGTTCTTCGCGTCGGAGAACACCTGCCACGGATGCTCCGGCCCCGCCGGCGCACTGCTGAGAATCGTCGACAGCGCCGCCTGGTTGGAGACGAAGCCCGAGGTGAACAGCAGCGCCGCATCCTTGCCGTGCAGATCAGCAAGCTCTGCCTCCAGCGCGTCATGGGCCGGGCTGGTACCGCTGATGTTGCGCGTGCCTCCGGCACCGGCACCCATGCTGCGGGCCGCTTCGCAGGCAGCCTCCACCACGACCGGATGCCCGCCCATCGCCAGATAGTCGTTCGACGACCACACCAGCACCTTGGTGCCGTCCGGCCGCCGGTAATAGGGGAAACCATCCGCCTGCTTTTGCAGGGCAGTAAACTCGCGATAGCGCCCCTGTGCACGGATGTCGTCCAAGGCGCGGCGACAGAATGTGTGAAACCCAGCCATACTCGATGCGCCTTCATGGGAGAGACGAACCAGTCACCAGATCGGACGATCGCCGCAAAAACGCAAGAGCCGAAGCGCCAGTCCCCGCCGACCGCGGATTGGGGACAGCCACCGCATCGCATTGACCTAGATCAAGGTCATTATCTGACCAATCGGTAATGTCTGGCCGTTATTCGAGGTCGCTTCCCCGCGGCCACCGCGCCGGCCGAACCGGCGGATCCTATGGAGTGCGGCCGATATGTCACGGTACCGCAGCGCGAACGTCCACGGGGAGAAGCGACCGTCGAGGGGCGTCGAGACGCGCTGATCGCGTTGAAACTCGTGCGCGACAGGGCCGCTGCAACGGCAATTGGTCGAGCAGTTGCGCGACCTAATCGCAAGCGGCCCATTGCAGACTGCAACGCGCATGCCGTCCATGCGCATTGTGGCGGAGCAATTCACTATCTCCTGCATGACCGTTCTGCTGGCCTATGAGCGGTTGATCGCGGAACGCTATCTCGAAATGAGCCCGGCCAAGAGACCGCTCGTCAATCGCCCCGCGACGATGGCATGGCCTTCATCGGCGGAGCCATCACCAATCCCGCCACCACCTCCGGTCTCCACTTGCAGCAGTTGCACGACGTGGCTTTCATGCGGAACATGATGCTTATCACCGGTGAGTACAAGTTCCGTCCGACCATCGCGCTGATCTTCGGCTATCCCTTGAGAGGCTCGATTATAGCGTCTTCATGAACACCGGCGCGGTGGCGCAGTACGCGAATGCCATACTTCCCGGCGCGCTGAGCACGGGCGCCGCGGCTCAGGTGGTGGGCACCGGTGTGCGCGTGCAGGTCCGCGTGCCGCTGTCGCGCGCCAGGCAACGAGGAGGGCGCTGCGAACTGCACGCTCTGCCGTGCCGTTCGTGGGGACGCGAAATCTACGCCCGGCTCGCTGGTGGCTGCCGCTTCGCTTCGTCGGCGGCGCGCCACAGGTACCAGGCCGCCAGAGAACGGTGCGGTGCCCAGGGCAGGCCCAACTCGGCCAGCGCACGCGGCTTCGGTTGCTCGTCGAGCCCGTGCAGGACGCGATAGCCCTCACGTACGCCGTAATCGTCGACCGGCAGCACGTCGGGACGGCCCAACGTGAAGATGAGCAGCATTTCCACCGTCCAGCGTCCCACGCCCCGCAGCGAGGTCAGCCGATCGATCAAGGCCTCATCCGGCAGGCGCGCGCAAGCGCGCCGGTTGGGCACTGTCCCATCGACCGCGCCGGCTGCGATCGAGCGTATGCTGGCGATCTTCGAGCCGGAGAACCCGCAGCCGCGCAACATTTCGTCCGGCGTGTCCAGCACATCTTCGGGCAGCGGGAACGCGTGGTCGGGATAGAGCGCCATGAAGCGCGCCAGGATCGCCTCCGCCGCACGGCCGTGCAGTTGCTGGTGGGCAATGGCGCGCGTCAGCGCCTCGTAGGGGCTGCGGGCGCGTTGCACGCCGAGCTGCGGCGGACCGATGCGGCGGATCAACGCCGCGAAGCGCCGCTCCTTGCTGAGATGCGCGAGTCCATCGTGCTGCATGCGAACCTTATCGCTGCCTTTCGCCCGGAGAACAATACGGGATCATCGCAGCAGTGCGCGGATCTCCTCCAGTTCGTGCAGCACGTCGGTCAGGAGGGCGCGCAGCCGGTCGACTTCGGGATCCTGCTTCGGCCGCACGTTGATCCGCGCGGCACCGGGCGGTGGCGGAGCGAGTCCCGGCAGGGGTAATTCCGGATCGCGTGGTGGAGCGTTTGCCTCGACGGCTGCGGCGGCGCGCTCTTCGGCCGATGGCGGTGGAATGTCGTCCGACAGCCGCCCGCCCCCTTCGCGGAGCAGCCGCTGCACGCCTTTGATCGTATAGCCCTGGATGTAGAGCAGATCGGAAATGCCGCGCAGCAGCGCGATGTCGTCGGGACGGTAATAGCGCCGGCCGCCGCCACGCTTCAGCGGTTTCACCTGCGGGAACCGTGTCTCCCAGAAGCGCAGAACGTGCTGCGGGATATGAAGCTCGTCCGCTACCTCACTGATGGTGCGGAATGCATTCGGCGCCTTCTTCGCCCGGGAGCGGCCAGGCGTTGTGTCGGCACCGGCGTCGTCCGCCGGGTCGCTCATTCGTTTGCCGGACTGGCGTTAATCCGCCCCTTCAGGACGTGGCTCGGACGAAACACCAGGACGCGGCGGGGGAGGATCGGCACTTCCTGACCGGTCTTCGGATTGCGGCCGATGCGGCGCCCCTTCTGGCGCACAGAAAAGGTTCCGAATCCACTGATTTTAACGGATTCTCCACCCTCCAACGTCGCCGACATGCGCTCCAGTACGGTCTCCAGCAGCGCAGCAGACTCGTTACGCGACAATCCCACCTGGGTGTAAATCGTTTCCGCCAAATGCGCGCGCGTGACGGTGTTCATGAACGAACGCTAAGGAGCAGCGCATGCCGCGTCAAGAAAGATCGATAAAAAATCAGGCAGGATCAGGTGGTTGCGGGATGTGGCGGCGAAAGCATCGAGGCAGAGCCCGCTGCATGGGCCTTGCCGGCGATGCTGCGAACTCTCACCCGGCCACGATCGCGCTGCGAATGGCCAACGGTTGGTCAATCCTTTGCAGGGGTTCAATGTCTGCGCCGGTGCCGTGGATATTGATCGTTCCGTAGCCCAACAGCCGGGCGGTCAGGCTCTGCTCGACGTCGACGGCTTCAATCTTGCTGACGTTCATCTCGACGGTGTGGCGCGACAGGATCCCGCGCTTATAGATGACGCGCCGGTCGGTCACGACGATCTCAGTGCCGCGGCGACGAATGGAGGATGCGAGGAACGCCAGCAGGCCAATGACAGCGATCCCGGCGGCGACGATGCGGATACCGGTCGGCACGTCCGGCTGCGGCGTCCAGAACGATCCGACCAGGAGAACGAGCGCGGCCAACAGAAGCAGCAACGCATGGCGATGAATCGACCAATGCAGGCGCCCGACGGCCAGAACCTTCTCGTCAGGCTGCAGCACCTTCGTATAGTAGGCCATCACCGCGCTCCAGCACTTATCAGCGGCAGTCCGGATTTCACGGCAGGCCGGACATCCAACGCCAATTCACAAATGCGAGATGCCATGGACCGGGCTGCGCACGGTGCGGCCCCGGCCACCGCAGAGGGTGGTTTTGCCTCGGGGCTCCGGCACACGCCGCTGGCCCAAAAGTCAACGAGACTTCGGCGGGCTGCGCCAACCCGCGACGGACTTACGGCACGCGGACAGAAGTTTCGGAGAGCATGAGGTTCCGACGTCAGGTGCATCGTCTTGTGTTGGGTGCATAGCGATTTCTGCCACACACGGACGGTCAGCAGCCAGCCATCTGTCGGTTCACCAAGGTCACCATCGCCATAGCGAGCGGGGTCGTCACTCCATCGCGGCGTGCGTTTCCGCCGACTGTCCCAGCGCCCGCCGGGGACGACGCATCAAGAACAGCAGCAACAGCGACGGCAGCGTGGTGAAGATCATCATTTTATAGTCATCGATATACGCAACTATCTGCGCCTGCTGGTTGATGACCTGGTCGAGCAGCGCCGCACCGTGATGCGTTGCCGGGTCCCACAGGTGGTGCACGGCCTCATGGCCCTGGAGGGCACGGTTGAACGGATTGACCTGGGCGCCGATCTCCGCATGCAGCGCCTGCGTGTTGCGTGCCAGCATCGCAGACGTGACGGAAACGCCAATGGCCGCTCCGATATTGCGGCACAAGCTGAACAGCGACGCGCCATCGGTGCGGAACTGCGGCGCCAGCGTGGCGAATGCGAGCACCTGCAATGGGATGAAAATGAAGCCTAGTCCGGCGCCCTGCAACGTGATCGTCAGCGCGATACGGGACGTGGACACATCAGGCGTCCAGAACGTCATGTCCCAGATCGACCAGGACAGCAGCAGGATGCCGAACCCCATGATCTTGCGCGGGTCCAGTCGCGACGACAGCCGCCCAGCAATCATCATGGCTGCCATGGTGCCGATCCCGCGTGGTGCCATGACGACCCCCGCGGTTTCTACCGGATAGTTCGCCAGCTCCTGTAACCAGGGCGCCATTAGCGAAGAACTCGATACAAGGATGGTACCCGAGGCAAACATCATCGCCAGCCCGGCTGAGAAATTGCGGTCGCGGAAAATGGCCGGCGGGATGAACGGCCGCCGCGCGGTTAGCAAGTGTACGACGAACAAGTAGACGCCGAGCGCCCCGAGGATTGCCTCGGTGATGATCTCGCGCGAGGTGAACCAGTCTTGGTCCTGGCCGCGGTCCAGCATCATCTGCAGTCCGCCGATGCCGACGGCGAGCACGCTGAAGCCGATCCAATCAAACTTCATATTGAAGTTCTGAAACGAACGCGGCATGAAGAAGATCAAGCCGATCGTCGCAAGAATGCCGAACGGAAGGTTGATGTAGAAGACGTAGCGCCAGTTGTAGAGCTCGGTGAGATAACCGCCGAGCGTCGGGCCGAGGATCGGCCCGACCATCACGCCGACGCCCCAGATCGCCATTGCCTGGCCGCGTTGTTCGATCGGATAGATGTCCATCATCGTCGCCTGCGACAGCGGCACCAGGGCGGCGCCGAACATGCCTTGCAGCAGGCGGAAGACGACCATCTGGGTCAGGCTCTGCGCGGCGCCGCACAACATCGACGTGACGGTGAAGCCGACCAAGCACGAGATGAATAGGTACTTGCGGCCGAAACGGGCGGCGAGCCAGCCGACCGGCGCTGTCATGATCGCCGCCGCCGTGATGTAGGAGGTCAGGACCCAGGTGATTTCGTCGTACGTCGCCGACAGGCTGCCCTGCATGTAGGGCAGCGCGACATTGGCGATGGTCTGGTCCAGCGCCTGCATCAACGTCGCGCCGACCGTGCAGAGCGTGATCAGCAGCCGGTGGGGGACACGGTCGCGGTCGGTGGGGGTCATTCGGCTTCCGTGTACCTCTCCCCGGATGCCGGAGCGGTCGCGGCGTGAAGTGACGCGGGAGAGAGGGGCAGAGCACAAGCCTGCCCTGCGTTGGGCCCCTCACCCGGCGAGCTTCGCTCGCGGACCTCTCTCGCGTGGTGCGTGGGAGGGTAATAACAGTCCTTAGAACAGATCGCGCCAGGTCCGCTGGTGCGCGGTGTCGATATCGGCCTCGACGCTCATGCCGGCACGCAGCGCCGGATCACCTGGTTTGCGGTCTACCCGGATGCGCACCGGAATCCTCTGCACCACCTTCACCCAGTTTCCGGACGTGTTCTGCGCCGGCAGAACGGAAAACTCCGATCCGCTGTTCGGCGCGATGCTTTCCACCTCGCCCTTCCAGGCGTGGTCGGGATAGGTGTCGACGTCGACCTCGACCTGATTGCCGGGCTTCACCCAGGTCAACTCGGTCTCCTTAGGATTGGCCTCGACCCATACGCGGTCCGTTGAGACGATGCCGAATGCGGCGGTGGAGGCTCCGAGATACATGCCTGGCTGCACCGTATCGACCTGCGTCACAACGCCGTCGAAGGGTGCGTAAATGACCGAGTCCCTGAGCTCGCGCTCGGCCTCGTCGAGCCTTGCCTTCGCCATCAGATATTTGGACATTGTATGGACATCGACGTCCGGGTTGCCGCCGAGCTCGGCTAGCTGCACCCTTGCCCGCACGTTCAACGCGTCAAGCGCCTGCTGATCGGCAGCGAGCTGGAACTTGGCGTTGTCGTACTCGGCGCGGGTCACGCCGCCCGACCTGACGAGGTTGGCCATGCGGCCAAAGTTCGCCTGGTCGGACTGCACCTGCGCCGCCTTGGCATCGACATCGCGCAGCATGCGGCGGTAGGTGAGCTTCTCCGCTTCCATATCCGACACCACGCTACCCCGGTTTGCCTTCGCCGCGTCGACGGCGATCTGGTACTGGAGCGGATCGAGCCGGAGCAGGACCTGGCCCTTGTGCACGAGCTGGCCGTCATGCACCGGCACCGACTGGACGATGCCGGAGACATCGGTGGCTACTGTTTCCTTCGCCGCCTGCACGTATGCGTCGTCAATATCGACGTAGCGCCCTCCGGTGATCCACCATGCGGCGGAGCCGACGGCGACCGCGAGGATGCCGCCGAGCATCAGGACGGGGCGCAGGGCCCGGCGGCTGATACGCGGGCGTACGGGCGCCTCGGTTACCCGCGGCGCGGCCGGCGCGGCGCCGCCGGCCGTGGTGGTAGCTTGTGACATCAGGCCACCTCCGTCGCGTCCGTGTCGGCCGGTTCGCCGCCGCGGCGGGCGGCGTGGCTGTCCTGAATGAGCTTTGCCTTCATGCGCAGCAACGTTTCGGTAACGGTTTCGAGCGAGTCGTCGTCGATCCCATCGGTGAGACGGCGGATGATGTCGGCCCGCTGCTGATCGATCTCACGCAGCACGGCATGTGCCGGGGGCCGTAGATGCAGGCGCCAGATGCGACGGTCGCGCGGGTCGGGCCGACGCTCGACCAGGCCACGGGTCTCCAGCCGGTCAACCAGGCGGGCCACCGTGATCGGCTCGACCTCGAGGAGCTCGGCCAGCTCCTTCTGGGAGATGCCGGGCTGGCGCTCCAGCCAGATCAGGATGCCCCATTGGGCGCGGGTCATGTCGTGGGTACGGGCCCGCTTGTCGGCATCAACGCGCAACAGCCGCGCCACGTCGTGCAGCAGGAACAACAGATCTCGCCGGAAGTCTTCCACCGGGGCACAGTCTCCTAAGAGATATCTCACGAGACAATAACGCAGCTT
>JASHQG010000372.1 GCA_030037665.1 Acetobacteraceae bacterium | reverse complement strand
CGCCAGGCGCTGCGCCCAGTCGCGGGTGACCGCGCTCTGCGGAGGCAGCATCACCAACCTGAAGCTGTTCGGCGTTGGCATGGCTTGTGCCTCCTTCCTTCGCTGGTGGCCCTCTCCCGACGGGAGAACAGAGGTTGTACACTGACCGGACGGACGTGACGAAGGATCCACAGATGACCACGCTTGGCCGCTATCGTATCGGCTTCGACATCGGCGGCACGTTCACCGACTTCATCCTGCTGGACACACAACGCTCGGAAATCCGCCTACACAAGTGCCTGACCACGCCGCATGACCCTTCCGTCGGGGCGCTGGAAGGTCTCAACGAGCTGCTGTCGGCCGCGGGGCTGACCTTCGCCGATGTTTCCGATGCGGTGCACGGCACGACGCTGGTCACCAACACGCTGATCGAACGGACCGGTGCGCGGCTCGGCCTGATCACCACGCGTGGCTTCCGCGACATCCTCGAGATGGGCACCGAGCAACGCTACGACATCTACGACTTGTTTCTGCAGTTCCCCGACCCCCTGGTGCCGCGCCGGCACCGGCTGGAGGTGAACGAGCGGATGGATCGCGACGGCCACGCGCTCACGCCGCTCGACCCCGCGGAGGTTCGTGAAACCGCACTGCGGCTACGTTCAGAAGGCGTTGAGTCGGTGGCGGTCTGCTTTCTGCATTCTTATCGCAATGCGGCGCACGAGCGTGCAGCGGCAGAGATCGTGCGTGCGGCATGTCCCGAGCTTGCCGTGTCGATCTCATCGGAAGTCGTCGCCGAACTTTGGGAATACCAGCGCTGCGTCACCACCTGCGCCAACGCCTACGTTCAGCCGCTGATGGCGCGCTATCTGGAAACGCTCGAGCGCGAGCTGCGCGCCCGTGGTTTCCGCGGCGATCTCTACATGATGCACTCGGCCGGCGGACTGCTCTCGCTCAGGAGTGCGCGCGCGTTCCCGATCCGCATGCTGGAAAGCGGCCCCGCCGGCGGTGGCCTGGCCACCGCGTTCTTCGGCGCGGCCGCAGGGATGGCGGATGTGATTTCCTTCGACATGGGCGGCACCACGGCGAAGGCCTGCCTGATCGAGAACGGCCGTGCCGAGATTGCGCCGATGATGGAGGCGGCGCGGGTACACCGGTTCAAGAAGGGCTCCGGCCTGCCGATCAAAGCGCCCGTGATCGACATGATCGAAATCGGCGCCGGCGGCGGCTCGATCGTCGCGATCGACGAGGTCGGCCTGCTGCGGGTCGGCCCACGTTCCGCCGGCGCAGATCCCGGCCCAGCGTGCTATGCCCGAGGCGGCACCGAGCCGACCGTCACCGACGCCAACCTGCTGCTTGGTTATTATGATCCAGGCTTCTTCCTCGGCGGCCGCATGGCGCTGGACCGTGACGCGGCGGAACGCGCGCTGGCGCGCGTTGGGCAGCTGCTGGGGCTGAATGCCGTGGACACCGCCGCAGGCGTCCATCGGCTGGTGAGTGAGAATATGGCCGCGGCTGCCCGCATCCACATTGTGGAGAAAGGAAAGGATCCACGCCGCTACGCCATGGTTGGCTTCGGCGGTGCCGGGCCGGCGCATGCCGCGGAAGTGGCGCGCATCCTGGGCGTGCGGGAGGTGGTGGTTCCACCGGCCTCGGGCGCGGCGTCGGCGCTGGGATTCCTTGCGGCGCCACTGTCGTTCGAGCAGGTGCGCAGCAACCCGGTTCGGCTGGATGCGCCGGATGCGGCGGCGGTGATGGACGCGACATTGCGCGCGTTGGAGCAGGAGGCCGAGGCGCAGCTCGTCGCCGCGGGCGTGGCACCAGAGGTCGTGGTGGCGGAGCGCTCCGCGGACATGCGTCTGGAAGGCCAGATGCACGAGATCAACGTACCGCTGCCGGACGGTGCGATCACCAACCGGTCGCTGCCGGCGATCCGGGAAGCGTTCGCCCGCGTCTACGCCGCGCGCTACACCTCTGTATACGGCGAGGTCGGCGTGCAGGCGATCTCGTTCCGTGTCCGCTGCCGCGGGCTGTTGCCGCGTCTCGCACTGAAGGAGGCCGGACCAGGGGCAACCGGCAGCGCGCTGAAGGGCACACGTGCGGCCTGGTTCGGCGACGGTTTCGTCGAGACGCCGGTCTATGACCGCTATGCGCTGACGCAGAACGCCGACATTTCCGGCCCGGCGATCATCGAGGAACGCGAGGCCACGACCGTGGTTTTGCCAGGCGATAGGGTGACGGTCGACGCCAGCGGTTCGCTGCGGATCGCCATTGGCCTGGCCGCTGCGCCGGCCGCGCGCATCACCGCCGATACGCCCATCGAACAGGCCGTGGCGCTAATCGAATCCGACGCCGTGTCGCTGGAGATCATGTGGAGCCGCCTCGTCACCGTGGTGGAGGAGATGTGGCAGACGATCTGCCGCACGGCCTTCAGCCTGATCGTGTCGGAGGCACAGGACTTCGCGTGCGATCTGCTGGACGCGAACGGCGAATCACTCGCCCATTCGCCGCGCGCCATGCCCGTGTTCAACGTGACTCTGCCGCGCGCAGTGAAGGCGCTGCTGGCCAAATTCCCGGCGGAAACGCTGAAGCCGGGCGACGTGCTCGTCACCAACGATCCCTGGCTCTGCGCCGGACACTTGTTCGATATTGCTGTGGTCACCCCGGTGTTTCGCAATGGCAAGCTGGTGGCACTGACCGGCACGGTCGGCCATGTCGGGGATATCGGCGGCACGAAGGACAGCCTGCGGGCGAGAGAAATCTATGAGGAAGGCATCCAGATCCCGCCGATGATGCTGTACCGTGCGGGCGTGCCGAACGACGATCTGTTGACAATGATTGCCGAGAACGTGCGCAAGCGCGAGGAAGTTCTTGGCGACATCCACTCCTTCATCGCCGCCAATGCTTTGGGCGCCGAGCGGTTGCTCGCCTTCATGGACGAGTACGGGATGCATGATCTGCGCGCGCTGGCGCAGGTGGTACAAGGGCGGGCGGAAGGTGCGATCCGTGCGGCGATCCGCGCACTACCCGACGGGGTTTACACATCGGAAATCTGGAACAACCCCCTGGGCGAGAAGCTGCGGTATCCGGTGAAAATCACCGTCCAGGGCGACGCGATCGAGTTGGATTTCGACGGTGCGCCGCCGCAGCTCCCGCA
>JASHQG010000371.1 GCA_030037665.1 Acetobacteraceae bacterium | reverse complement strand
CGACGGCTTTGCCGGCCTGTCGTTGTCGGCGATGTGGCCATACTGGAGCAGGCACTGCGGTTCTGTCGGCGCACAGCCTGCCTCAATCCGATCCGCAACGTCGCAGAGGCGCGCTTCGCCGCGCTATCGATCGACGTCATTGATCTGGGCATCGCGACGCCGGACCGACTTTGCATCGGGGAAGTGCAGGCCTTGGGCGGTGAGGCAGCCGCCGCCTACATCCGCAAGGCCATCCAGATCGCGCTTGCCGGCGAGGTGGGCGCAGTCGTCACGGCGCCGATCAACAAGGAAGCGCTGAGACGCGCGCACGTGCCGTACATCGGACACACCGAGATGTTCGCCGACCTGACCGGTGCTCGTGAAGAAATGACGATGTTCGAAATCTGCGGACTGAGGATCTTTTTTCTCACCCGCCACGTGTCGCTCATTGAAGCCTGCCGCATGGTGACCCGCGAGCGTGTGTTTGCCGGGATCGAGAAAGCCATGCGCGCGCTGGAACAGATCGGGGTGGAACACGCGCACCTCGCGGTCGCTGCACTCAATCCTCATGCGGGCGAGGATGGTCTGTTCGGCCGTGAGGAGCTCGACCAGATCGCTCCTGCCGTCGCGGACGCCGAGCAGCATGGCCATCGTGTCAGCGGGCCGCTGCCGGCCGATTCGGTGTTCCATTACGCCAACCTTGGACGCTACGACGCGGTGCTGTCGCTCTATCACGACCAGGGCCACATCGCGTCGAAGATGCTCGACTTTGATCGCACCGTCAGCGTCACGCTCGGGCTGCCGATCATGCGCACCAGCGTCGATCACGGCACGGCCTTCGACATCGCCGGAACAGGGACGGCCAGTGCCGTCAGTATGATCGAGGCATTGCGGGTCGGCGCACGCTACGCCGGACGCGGCGTCGGGCGCCACACCGCGCCGATGGAACCCGTGATGACCATCGCCAGATGACGCACGGCATGTGCGGTAACGACGCCATGAAAGGAGATTAATCATGAATTCGGTGATACCGGCCAGACGGTGGGGGTACGTCATCCCCCTCGCGGCCATCATGTACATCCTCGCCTACGTGGATCGCATCAACGTGGCGATGATCCTACCCTACATCGACAAGAGCTTCGGCCTGACCGCCGCTGATTCTGGTTTTGCCGCCGGTGTCTTCTTCGTCGGCTACATGATTCTGCAAATCCCCGGCGGCCTGCTGGCAAGCCGTTGGAGTGCGCGCAAGACCGTCGCGATCCTGATGGTGTTCTGGGGCCTGACGGCGGTGGCGACCGGCTTCGTGCAGGACAGGATGCAGCTCTATGTCGCCCGGTTCGTGCTGGGCATTTTCGAGGGCGGCGTGTGGCCCGCGGTGCTGGTCTTGCTTGCCACCTGGTTCCCGCAGAAGGAACGCGCCCGCGCCAACGCGCTGTGGATGACCTGCCTGCCGATCTCTGCCGTGTTCATGGCGCCGATCACCGGCTGGCTGCTGACCTTCCTGAGCTGGCGCGCGGTGTTTATCATCGAGGGTGTGCCGCCGCTGATCTGGGTTGCGGTCTGGTGGTTCTTCATTGCCGACCATCCGGGCGATGCGAGCTGGGTCTCGCGCGAGGAGCGTGACTACATCGAGACCAGTCTGGCTGCCGAGAACGAGTCCAAGCCGGCATCGGCCGGCTACTGGGCGGCGATGACCGACCGAACGGTGCTGTGGCTGGTGGTGGCATATTTCTTCTGGATGTCCGGTTTCTATGGCTACACGATGTGGGTGCCCTCGGTGGTCAAGAGCTTTGCCGGCGGTGGCGAATCAGCCGGCATCGTTGGGTGGATCAGCGCCATCCCGTTCGCGTTTGCCGCGATCGGCATGGTGGTCAATTCGGCATGGTCCGACCGGCTTCTGAAGCGGCAGGC
Organism: Acetobacteraceae bacterium; assembly: GCA_030037665.1. Classification (GTDB taxonomy): domain Bacteria; phylum Pseudomonadota; class Alphaproteobacteria; order Acetobacterales; family Acetobacteraceae; genus JASHVB01. The sequence continues at coordinate 723 of JASHQG010000371.1, read as the reverse complement.
CTTCGTCGCCGTGCCGGCAGTGATCGGTGCCATCGGCCTGATCGCCGGGCAGTTCGTGCGTTCGCCCGGACTGCAGCTTCTCTTCCTGATCGTCGCAGCGATCGGCGTGTACGGGCCTTATGGACCGTTCTGGGCAGTGCCGACGATGATCCTGCGTGCCGAGGTTGCCGGGGCCGCCATGGGGTTGATCAATGCGATCGGCAACCTGGGTGGCTTCCTGGGACCGTACGTCGTCGGCTACGTCCGCACCACGACTGGCAGCGGGTTCTCCGGCTTTCTGGTACTGGCTGTGTTCCTGCTGATCACCGCGGGCATTTTTGTGATGCTGCGGACCGACCGGTGGGTGACGCCGACGTCGAAGCGCAGCACGTTGCCACCGGGTGGCGTGTTGCCGCACGCGCATGCTGACTGACGAACGGACGGAGCGGCGCCGTCCTCTGGCGATCGCGAGGGGACGGCACCGGGATTGCGGCTCGGTACAACGAGATGCGCGGGCGCATTTTCTCCGCTGGGGGCCGTAGAACCGGAGACGTGCAAGCGCCGCGCCAGGGTGCGTGTCGCGCCAGAGTGGGGCCCCTGATTATAACGGACAGCGCGCGCTGGAGATCTTCCAGCACTGTGGCTGCCAGCAGGAAGCACCTCGCACCGAGAGGGGCCGGGCTTCGGGCCTCGACAGTGAACCGCCAGACCCGTGTGCCTCGGTGTCCATTCGTTGCCAATCCA
>JASHQG010000370.1 GCA_030037665.1 Acetobacteraceae bacterium | reverse complement strand
GCTAGTCCGCCACGCCTCGATATGAGCGTCTGGGCGCCCATGGTGTCCGGATCAATGTTGGCGGGCAACCACGACGAGACCGGTGCTCCAGGCGCGGCTGGCCATGCGGAAGCCGGGCCGTGACGCGGCATCGGCGAGCAGTCGCGGAAGGCGGTTCGCCGCACCAGGCCGCGCCTGGGCCCAGTTCCCGGAGGGGGTCCTGATCCACAACCTCGGTCATCGCATCGATGATCGGTAGTCTTCGTCGAGCCGTCGCGTGCTAACCTCGCGATCGTCCACGGCGACACCATCCTCGCCGGTCGCCTGCGTCTGATTGAGCGCGTCGATCGTGCGGCGTACGTGACGCCTCAAATTGCGGCTAGTGACACGACTATTGGGAAGTGGCTCAACGAGAGCAGGCCCGCCGTTCCGTTGTCAATGAATCCAGGCAGGAATCCCCGCCGCTGGCAGGCGCAGCCGCCAATGATCGCGTGCAGCAAAACTTAGCAATCGTACGGCACCGACGGCTCTTGGACGCCGGCGTTTGGAAGGATGAGCGGAAGTCCGAAGGCTTGAAACAGATGCGGCCCGGTGGGTTTGACAAACAGGGTCAGCCCCGAAATTGCGTTCTCGTCTAGCGACAGCACCTGGATGGAGTGGGCGGCCCAAAGTCCCTCGGTCCCGGAGCGAGAATAAACAGCGAACGCTGGCTGTCGGTTTGCTGCAGTCGGCACCAGACGAAAGCCGCCATACGACTTCCAAGCCCATCCAAAGAAAGCGCGGATTGCTTCGCGCCCTGCATACCATTGCGGTAAAGGCGGCATCGTATATGTCGCGTCCTCTTTCAAGAGCGACACAAACCCGTGGAGATCGAGCCGTTCCCACGCCTGAAGGTAGCGATCCAACAGCCTTTGCTGTGCCGGATCCGATTGCGGTGCCTGGTCAGGTCGGCCGTCAGGATAGCGTTTGGCCAGCGTCTCACGCGCGCGCTGCAAGGCGCTGTTGATCGAGGTGGTCGAGCCACCGAGCAAAGTTGAACACTCGGCAGCGGCCCAGCCGAGCACGTCGCACAGAATGAGCGCGGCGCGCTGGCGCGGTGGAAGCACTTGGATGGCAGCAACAAAAGCGAGTTTGACGGCCTCGTGGGCTGCATAGCGGGCCTCCGGATTTGGTGCGTCGTCGGCTATGCCTTCTAGGTTCGAGTCTGGATAAGGCTCGAGCCACGCCACGTCAGTTGCAGGTGTTCCGTCCGGCATTTCAAAGGTGGCTGGAGTGTGCTGGTCAGGTAACAAGCGTTGCACATGCTTGCGGCTCGTAATGGCATCGAGACTGACGTTGGTGGCGATCTTATACAGCCAGGCACGAAACGACTCTCCTTCGAAGGTCTCGAAGCTACGCCAGGCGCGCAAATAGGTTTCTTGGACTGCGTCCTCGGCCTCTTGCAGGGAGCCAAGCATGCGATAACAATGTACTTTTATTTCCTGACGTAGCGGTTCGGCCAACCGTTCAAACGCTCGCGTCGCCCGCCCCGGCGCTCGATCTCGACGTGTTGCTTTGGTCGCTGCCATGACAATCGACACTAGACCCTCTGTTTGCCCTCAGCAATGCTTCACCAATCATGCCGCAGCGTGCAGGCCCTTCCCGGAAACTACGAACGCTTTCCCCTTGGGATGATCGGGGCTCGTAGCCACCTGGATGACGGCAGCCGCGACATCGGACGCGGTCGGCGGTGATTCCATGCTTTCAATGAAATCGGCAGCCGACATGTCGAGATAGCGAGAATAGCCGGCAACCGCATACTTCCCGAGGTCGGTCTCTGGAATCATGCGCGGCGCAAGCGCGGTGAACCGCAAGCCGAGCTCGAGACGATCCGATTCCTTCTGGCTATAGTCAGCAATAAAGATCTGCGTACGTTTGGCTCCGGCATAGCCTCCCGAAATCGGTGAGCCGGCAAGCGCTGCGCCGCTCGAGATCAGAACCACCGACGCGCCTGCAGGCAACGGTCGCAGCAACGCCATCTTGCAGAAGTTGAAAGCGATTTTAACGTCCGTCTCCCAGTTGACTTTAAACTCCTGCCAGGTCTGCTTGTGCAGCGGCGCGGCCGGCGGAAATGAGCCTGCGCCCACCACCAGGATGTCCGGCCGCAAGAGGTCGAATACTTTGTTTGGCGCATCGTCATCGGTTGCGTCGAGCGAGAGAATTTCGACGCCGGGCACTTCCCTGGCCAACTGTTGGAGTGGAATATCCTGTCTCGCGACCGCGAGAACACGGGCACCATTATTGATGGCGGCCTCTACGACCCGCCGTCCGACCCCGCGGCTGCCGCCGATGACGACGACGTTTTTGCCTGTCAACAGATGCATTGCACCCTCCTGTTACCGGTGTCCTACCCGGGCCTGATGTGTAGAACTGGCGCAGCGGCCGAAATTCATCGTGCATGACTGCTTTTTCTGCATAGGACGAAAGGCTCGTCACTCGGCAACCTCGACGCCCGTACGGTTGGCGACAGTCCCGTCATGCCGCTTGTAGGCTCTGAATGGAGACGAGATCGGTGCGGAATCAGCGACAGTATCCGGCCTGCACGCGCGACCACCACGCTCTGGGACAACCCTCACCAGACCGCCAACGCGCTCAGGTGCCGCCACAGCCTTTTGCCTCTGCCCCTCTGCTTCCGGCAGTGGCCCCTGCGGCATCGACAATGTCGAGCCACCGCGGGTCGGGCGACGGATCGGCAGCGTAATCGTTGTGCGAGTTCCACCAACCGGACGGCGGGAATTGAGGGTAGCCCTCGGGCGAATCCTCCCACGTCTCCTGCTCGCCCAGCGGCGTGCTGTCGAGCCAGGCCCACGTGCTTCCCATGGTCTCGTCGTCGCGGGCGCGCGTCGGGGCCTTTTCCTTGACGACGATCTGCTCGCGCGCGGCCATCCACTGCTGCGGCGACACGAACGGTGGTTTGTTCGTGCCGAGAGGGTCTTCGTGGCGCCGCGCCGATTGCGATGCCTTCCGGTCGATTTGCCTCTTCGTATCCTCATCGTTGAGATGACCCGGTATCGCGTCTCTGAAGATTCCCGATCCTGCCGAGCTCGCGAACAACCCCATCGTCACTGCATGAAGGCTTTGACGCGAATTTTCCCGGGAGCAAGGGTCGCGGTCCCTACGCTCCAAATCTGCCGGTCATTGACCCATGCGTATTCTTTGGAGGCGGTAGAGAGCCGGATGTTCCCAAAAATGTCGAGTATCGGCTCATCGTTCCGCAGCGCCGCCTGTCCGTCACCGGACAAAGAAATGCGCTGACCATCATCCGTCTCGATGGTCAAGTGCAGGTCGAGCTCCATCCGCCCATCAGCGCGGACACGCAGAAAGTCGAAACCATGCGCCCGGCCGGCGACCTGTCCGTTGCTGCGTCCGTTAACCGCCAGGTCAAACCGGGCTCCGTGCAATGGAATTGCTTTCCTACCGGTGAGGAGATCATCCAGGCTAAAGCCGAAGTCCGTTACGCCGGTGAGGTCGAGTTCTTGGTCATAGATCTCCTTGCCCCTCATTATGGTATTGTCGGTCATCTTGCCTCTCCACCTGTAAGGTTTCCGTGCGGGAAAACCACAATGCCGACCGGTCGCAGACCCGCCGACCACTCGCAGGTAAGACCGGCCCAGTGGCAAAAACTCATCGGTAAACGAAGAAAATTCTTCGCAATGGATGGGATTATGTCGCCGCGTCAGGTACTTCGACAGGGCCATAACTGAAGGTCCGGTTATTCTTTTCCACCCGTGTGCCTCATTGAGTTTGTGCCGATCACGGCCGAGAACCCGTCGAGGCGCGTGCTGGCATCCCGGATTGAAAGCCCTGCTATCCCCTCGCTGCGCACGGGGCTGACGATCGGCCGCCCCGGCCAGAAAGGCGGCAGCACTGCCGCCCGCGTCCCGAAGTGGGTACCCAGGCAAACGACCGCTTTTGAGCCAGCCGATGAAACCATGATGCGACAGGACTGGGTCGGGAGGGGCCGCTGGGTGAAAGTGGTGGAACGCGGAAATAGCGGACGGCTCACGGCGACGTCCGCTCTGGGCCAACTTCAGACCTTCCCGCCCTTGCCCTCGGAAACGAGGAGGTTCACCCCGAAGCGGCGCTCCGACTGTGGATTCCGAGCGATCTCGCCCCCGATTCCGAGATGATCTCGTCCCCGCATTCCAAGATCATGTCGCCCCCCGTTCCGAGATGATGTCGCCCCCGCTTCCGAGATGATCTCGCCCCCCTGAGGGGTGGGTCCGGGTGTCTCGCTGGCATGGCTAGAACAGCCCCATTGCGTGAGCGGGGGGCGAGATGCCGGCGGAGCGACTGGATATGCGCAAAGTGCGCGAGATCATGCGGCTGAAGTACGGTGCGGGCCTAGCGAGCAAGGCAATCGGCCGCAGCCTGGGGATTGCGCCGTCGACGGTCCGCCTGAGACTGCAACGCGCGGCGGAGGTGGGCCTGGCCTGGCCGCTACCCGACGATCTGACCGATTCCGAGCTG
>JASHQG010000369.1 GCA_030037665.1 Acetobacteraceae bacterium | reverse complement strand
GTGCAAGGCGCCAGCGCAAAAAAACGAGAACATTCTCTGGACCCCCATCTGATGGCGCGGTAGATGCTCTGTTATTCCACCACAGCAGAGACAATTTCCCGTCATGGCCAGGTTGACGGTACCTCCAGTGCCATACCAGAGCGGCGCAGACGTTTATTTAGCGATCCTCCATAGTGCTTTGCGCAGTTTGGAACGTCCGGGAATTCGGGAGGACACGGCCAGACGAGCCGGCGGTGACGACCGGCGCCTCGGCATCACACGATGTCCGACGCCGCCGTGCGACGGTAAAGCCCTGCCACGCTCCGCCATCCAGCTCAGTTGGTGCATCACTCCTTCGGCGATAGAGGCAATTTGCCATGTTGGCCCATGTCAATCGCTATGATGCCGACACGCCGCTGACGGAATGCCGTCAATCCCCACGGGTTGCCGAAAACGCCGAACCGGACGGTTCAGCGCGGCAATTGATCAAGGCCGGTCCGCCGTCGGTGGGACGATAGAGAGACGGGGCTAACCGCCCAGGCCACGACGGCGCATCGGAAATGACCTGCGACGCTATCCGCAGGTGACGCGAAACTACAACCCGGCGAATAACGGCGTTGAGAGGTAGCGTTCCGCGAACGAGGCCGCGATTCCGACAATCAGCTTGCCCGCATTCTCGGGGCGTGCCGCGAGGTCAAGCATCGCATGCAGGACCGCGCCGGATGAGATGCCAACCGGCAGCCCCTCGATCGCGGCACAGCGCCGTGCGGCGGCGAAGGATTCGGCTTCGGAGACAGGCCTGATTTCGTCGAGCAACGAGCGATCGAGCACGGCAGGTGCGAAGCCCGCGCCGATGCCTTGAATCCTATGCGGCCCGGGGCTGTCGCCCGACAACACCGCGCTTTCCTGTGGTTCGACGCCGACCACGTGCAGACCCGGGCGCCGCGGTTTCAGGGCCCGCGCAATGCCGGTCAGAGTTCCTCCCGTGCCGATGCCGCCAACAATCACGTCGACCTCGCCATTGCTATCGGCCCAGATTTCCTCCGCTGTGGTGGCCTCGTGCGCGGCGGGATTGGCGGGGTTGTCGAACTGCCGCGCGATCCAGGCACCCGGCGTATGCTTCAGGATGGTATCGGCACGCGCAATCGCCCCCGGCATGCCCTGCTTCGCCGGAGTCATCTCTACCTGGGCGCCCATCAGCCGCAGCATTTTGCGCCGCTCGACGGAAGCGCCCTCTGGCATGATCACGATCAGCTTGTAGCCCTTTGCCGCCGCAACGAACGCAAGTGCGATCCCGGTATTGCCGGATGTCGGTTCAACGATCGTGGTCTTGCCAGGCGCGATTTCTCCCGCGTGCTCGGCCGCCTCGACCATCGCGAGGCCGATCCGATCCTTGACCGAGCCGAGCGGGTTGAAGAACTCAAGCTTGATGGCCAGGTCTGCACGAAGGTGATCCGCCTGGACCAGTTTTGGCAGACGCACCAACGGCGTACCGCCGACGAGATCAAGCACGCTGGCAAACACCCGCCCGCGTGGCGCTGATGGTCGAATCGTGAAATGGGTGGAAACGGATACCGGTTCGACTTCCTTGAGGCGCGCCTTCGCGGCTAAGCGGGGTCTTGGCATGGCTGACCGGATCAGATTGCGAAGTTCAGCGGTTCGGATACCGGCTTGCGTAGGCCTGCTTTGGCTGCACGGCGCAGCAGATCCTCGATCGTCAATGCATCAGCCTGGGCCTGCAGGCTCGCGTCGAATTCCTCCCATAATGGCTCGACGACAGCGCGTTGCAGGCGCCCGGCCAGGTCTGGCGCGGTCTCTTCCAGACTGTTCAGGCCAATGGAGATGACGTGGGTCAGTTTAATAAGGCGCGCCGGCCGCGCCAGCCGGTAGCCGCCACTGGGGCCGCGTGTACTGTCCAGCACATGTTCTCGGGACAATGCCTGAAGCAGCGGCTCCAGCGTGCGGCGGGCCATTCCGGAGCGTTCAGCCAACTCTGCCGCACTCACCACAGTGTCGCCGCTGCCATGGAACGCAACATCCAGCACGATCGCCACGGCGACCATTCCACGATCGCGACGCGCTAAAAACATATTCTCTCGCCACTCCCTATTGGCGGGACTCACTACCGGACAATCGGCGGGCTAGCAAGACCTTCTCAATATAGCGGCCGGTACAGGTGATTGTCCTGCGTGGCCAGCCAACGCCAGCAAGACATTCGCCGAAACGGCAACGCACCGATTGTCGCGGCCCCGCGCGACAATTCGGCGATCCACAACTTGTGCCACCCGGAGATCCCGACGTTCCGGGGATAATGTCACGTGCCCGAGGAGATCAGCCGACCGCACCGCGGGGTTGTCATTCGAGCCACTAAACAGGGCTATCACGCTGATTGCCAGGAATACCGGCCGCGATGCCCGGAAGCGCCACGGCCGTGCGGGTTGGCTACGCCGACGGGCTGATTGCGACGCTGGTCCGGCCGTCGACACTGAGCGGGACCTCGCCGCGCAGCGTCACCCGGCGAACGATCCGCGGCTGGTCGCCATAATCATCCACTGCGCGGTGTTGGGTGGCGCGGTTGTCCCACATTGCCACGTCGCCCGGCGCCCACCGCCAGCGCACCGTGTTCTCGTGGCGCACGATTTGCGACTGGAAGATATCGAACAGATGACGCGATTCTGCCGATCCGATACCGACGAACCGCTTGACGAAATGTCCCAGGATGAGACTGCGTTGTCCCGTTTCCGGGTGCACGCGAACGAGCGGATGTTCGGTCTCGTAGACGGTCCTGGTGAAGACCTCCCTGTAGCGTTTCACATCGGACTCTCGCACCTGGCTACGTCCGGCCGCGTAGTCGTAATCGTTGCTATGCACCGCCCAGAGCCGGTCCGCGAGGTCACGCAGCACGGGCGGCAGATCGTGGTACGCGGCAGCGGTATTGGCCCAAACCGTATCACCGCCGGCTTCGGGCACAACCACGCCACGCAGGATCGAGATCTTCGGGTAATCGGGTACGAACGTGACGTCTGTATGCCATGAACTGGCACGGCCGCCACCATGCGAACCGTCGATATCCAGGACATAGTTGGTCCCCTCCAAAGACGGCACGGTGGGATGCGGCACCGGATCGCCAAGCAATCGCGCAAAGCTCTCCTGCGCGGTCTCGTCCAGGTGGTGCTGACCACGAAAGAACAGTACCTTGTGGCGCAGCAGAGCTCGGCGGATCGACCGGACATACGGTTCATCCAGACCCGCCGATAAGGTAAGGCCGCTGATTTCCGCACCGATACGTCCGGTCAGAGGCCGGACATCGAGCGTTGCCGGCGCGAGTGTCGCAGTATCAGTCATCCTGGTCTCTCCTCCACTGGAAAGAGTTCAGTACGGACGATCGCCCTGGATTGTCACCCGATAGCCGGAACGGACCTGAGGGAAGTAGTCCCACATGGCGATGTGCCGTACCGCGCGATTGTCCCAGAACGCCACGGAATGCGGCTGCCATCGGAAACGCACCTGGAATGCCGGCTTGGTGCTGTGGGCGAACAGAAAGTCCAGGACTGCGCGGCTTTCCTCTGGGGAGAGGCCGTTGATGTGGGTGGTAAACCGCTGATTGACGAACAATCCCTTGCGCTTCGAGACCGGGTGAGTGCGGACCACGGGGTGAACCGCCTGGGGGAAGACCTTGTTGCGGTCGTCGACCCCCAGCAATCGGTTGGTGCGCCGGTACACGTCGTCGCCCGAATGGGTGGCCGTGAGCCCTTCGAGAAAGGATTTGAAGGCAGGGCTGAGTGCATCATAAGCCGC
>JASHQG010000368.1 GCA_030037665.1 Acetobacteraceae bacterium | reverse complement strand
CTCGCTCCGCGCGCTGGCCCCAATGTGCAATCTTTCGTGCCATATGGCACAACTGCGCGAACCGGTGGCGTGGTACGCCACCCGCAGGAGGAGTGAGGCACCGTGGCACTGGCGAATGTCAGCCTCGAGGACAAATACACGCTGGCGAAAGGTCGCGTTTACCTGACCGGTATCCAGGCGCTCGTGCGTCTGCCGCTGATGCAGCAGGCGCGCGATCGAGCCAACGGACTGAACACCGCGGGTTTCATTTCCGGCTACCGCGGGTCTCCGCTAGGCGGCTACGACACCGCGCTCCATGCCGCACGCGAATACCTTGACGAGCATAATATCCGCTTCAATCCCGGATTGAACGAGGACCTTGCTGCGACGTCGATCTGGGGCAGCCAGCAGGTGGGCCTATTCCCTGGCGCGAAATTCGATGGCGTGTTCGGCATCTGGTACGGCAAGGGGCCGGGGGTTGATCGTAGCGGAGATGCGCTCAAGCACGCCAATGCTGCGGGCACTTCCCCGCATGGCGGCGTCATCGCGGTGATGGGTGACGATCACGGCGCGAGTTCCTCGACGCTCGCCCATCAAAGCGAGCAGATGATGGCGGCGGCGATGATTCCGGTGCTGAATCCGGCGACGCTGCAGGATTATCTCGACTTCGGCATGCTGGGGTTTGCGCTGTCGCGATTCTCCGGCTGCTGGGTCGGATTCAAGGCGGTCGGGCAGACGGTTGAGACGTCCGGCTCGGTGGAGGTCGATCCGTTGCGACCTGAGATCGTCGTTCCGGCGGATTTCGAGATGCCGCCGGGCGGGCTGAACATTCGCCGCCCTGATCCGGCACTGGACCTGGAGCGCCGGCTGCACGGCCCGAAGATGGCGGCCGTGGCGGCATTCGCGCGCGCCAACAAGCTCGATCGGGTCGTGGTAGACAGCGACCGGCCACGGCTGGGCATCGCCGCTGCCGGCAAGTCGTGGCTGGACGTGCGCGAGGCGCTTGACGAACTTGGCCTGTCCGAAGATGAGGCCGCTGCGCTCGGCATTCGCTTGTACAAGATCGGTATGACCTGGCCGCTGGAAGAGCAATCGGCTCGCGCCTTTGCTCGCGGCCTGGAGGAAATCCTGGTCGTCGAAGAAAAGCGCGGCTTCATAGAGGACCAGTTCGCCAAAGTCCTGTTCAATCAGCCGGTCCGTCCTGTGCTGGTCGGCAAGCAGGCCGAAGACGGCAGTCCGCTGCTGCCGAGCGAAGCTGAACAATCGCCCATCACCGTCGCGCGTGTTATCGCCGAGCGGCTGCTACGGATCCATCCCGATGCCTCGGCATTGCAGCAGCGTCTCGCGCGGCTGCGTGAGCTGGAAACCCGCGCCAACCGTCTGCCACCGTTGCTGACCCGGCCGCCATTCTTCTGCAGCGGCTGTCCACACAACACCTCGACGCGCGTGCCCGAGGGTAGCCGGGCGCTCGCCGGCATCGGCTGCCATGCGCTGGCGATTTTCATGCCGGAACGGCAGACGCATTTGTGGAGCCACATGGGTGGAGAGGGCGCCGCGTGGATCGGCCAGGCGCCATTCACAACCGAACCGCACGTGTTCCAGAACATCGGTGACGGTACTTATTCGCATAGTGGCCTGCTGGCGATCCGCGCCGCGGCGGCGTCCGGCGTGACTATGACCTACAAAATTCTCTACAATGACGCGGTGGCGATGACCGGTGGGCAACGCGTCGAGGGCGGCCTGACGGTGCCAGAGATCAGCCGCCAGGTTGCCGCGGCGGGTGCGAAGACGATTTTCGTCGTCAGCGACGAGCCGAACAAGTACGCTCCTGACGCCGACTTTGCGCCGGGGGTGGAGATCCGTCATCGCGATGAGCTGGACCAAGTGCAGCGTGAATTGCGCGCGGTCTCCGGGTTGTCGATCCTGATCTACGATCAGACCTGCGCGGCAGAAAAGCGCCGGCGGCGCAAGCGCGGCAAGTTCGCCGATCCGCCGCAACGCGTGTTCATCAACGAGGCAGTGTGCGAAGGCTGCGGCGACTGCTCGGCGCAGTCCAACTGCGTGTCAGTGCAACCGGTGGAAACGGAACTTGGCCGCAAGCGCCGCATCGACCAGTCCGCGTGCAACAAGGATTTCTCCTGTCTGAAGGGATTTTGCCCAAGCCTGGTCACCGTGCACGGCGGCGCACCGCGCAAGTCGAAGCCGGTGATGCGTGAGGCTGATCCCGCGGCAGGTCTGTCGTTGCCGGCGTTGCCGGCGATCGACAAGCCGTACTCCATTCTCATCACCGGTATCGGCGGCACCGGCGTGATCACCGTCGGTGCGTTGCTCGGCATGGCAGCGCATCTCGAAGGCAAGGGTTGTACTGTACTCGACCACACCGGCATGTCACAGAAGAATGGTGCGGTGCTGAGCCACGTACGCATTGCTTCGACGCCGGGGGAAATCCACGCAGCACGTATTTCCGCCGGCGCGGCGAAACTGGTGCTCGCCTGCGACATGGTTGTGGCGACTAACCCGGAAGCGTTTGCGTCTATGGAGCCAGGCGTTACGCGAGCGGTGGTCAACAGCGCAGTGACGCCGCCGGCAGGTTTCGTCAGCAACAACGAGATTGACTTCCAGGAAGCGGCGATGCGCAAGCGCATCCGCGACCAGGTTGGTGAAGATCACGCGATGTTCGTCGACGGCACAACGCTTGCTACGGCGATCCTCGGCGACTCGATTGCAACAAATCTGTTTATGCTGGGCTACGCTTTCCAGAAGGGGCTGGTTCCGCTGAGCCTCGAATCGATCATACAGGCGATCAAACTGAACGGTGTTTCGGTGGCAAAGAACCAGGAGACGTTCTCCTGGGGACGTCGCGCTGCGGCCGATCTCGCATCTGTGGAGGAAGCGGCGCGGCCGGCCGTGCATGCAGCGCCGGCCCTGATCGACGATGTTGGTGCTCTGGTGGAGCATCGCGCGCGTCTGCTGATTGCGTACCAGAACAGAGCCTACGCCTCGCGTTATCGCGGGATCGTGCAATCGGTCGCCGTGGCCGAGGCAGGGCGGTTGAAGGGCATGACCGGCCTCACCGAAACCGTGGCACGCACGTTGTACAAACTGATGGCGTACAAAGACGAGTACGAAGTGGCTCGGCTCTACGCCGATCCGACGTTCCACAAGAACCTGGAGGCGCAGTTCGAAGGCGATTACCGCGTTCGGTTCCATCTCGCCCCGCCGCTGTTTGCAAAACGCGATGCGAAAGGCGATCTGGTAAAGCAGGAATACGGCGGGTGGATGATGCCGATGTTGCGTGTGCTCGCGAAGCTGAAATGGCTGCGTGGCACGATGCTCGATCCGTTCGGTCACACTGCGGAACGCAAGATGGAGCGGCGACTGATCGCCGAGTATGTGTCGTTGGTCGCGTCGGTGCTGGCGTCGGTGACGCCGGATAGCCATGCGGCGGCAATTCAATTGCTGGGCGCAGCGGAACGCATCCGCGGCTACGGCCATATCAAGCAACAGAGCATCGCGCAGGTGAAGCAGTCCGAGGCGCGATTGCTTGCACAATTCCAGCACGCCGAACCGGCGCTGGCGGCAGCGGAGTAGAGACATGTCAGGTACCAACTGGCAGATCAACGGCGAGTACATGGAAAGCTGTAACTGCGACTATCTCTGCCCGTGCATCTACACCAACCCGCAAGGGCCGGCCACGAACGACAACTGCACGGCGGTGATGACGTTCCGTATCGACAAGGGCCAGTCAGGTGCGGTGTCGCTCGATGGGCTGGCGTTCGCGCTGGTGATCCGTTCAGGCCGCGTGATGGCTGACGGGAACTGGGTGTTGGGCTGTGTGGTCGATGAACGCGCGACTGCCACGCAGCGGCAAGCGCTGAGCGCGATTGTCAGTGGCCAGGCGGGTGGGCCTCCGGGACGCATCCGCGCTGCGCTGGTCAGCGACTTCCGCGGCGTCGTCTTCAAGCCGATTGACTTCCGGATGGAAGGGCTGAAGCGGTCGGTTTCCATCCCCGATATCGTGGCGTTCGAGATTGAAGGCGTGCAGCCGCGCAATGCTAACGGCGAGCCGATGTCGATCGACAACACATCGCACCCGGCGAACCGGCGCCTTGCGCTGGCGCAGGCGAAGGAGTTCCACGTTCAGGGCTTCCGGCTTTCGCTGGACATGGTGGGCAAGGGAAACAACGGCCATTTCGCGCCGTTCGCCTGGGTGGCGTGATGGTCAGCCTGGCCGGGACCAAAACCGTCCTGGTCGGGCGTATCCGGCCGTCCGCGCGCGAAACGTCGCAGCGCAGGCGGCTGCGTCGAGCCCGGTCGTAACCCGCGAGGCTGGCAGGTGATCCGCCGTCTGGATCGCTCGGTCATTCTGCTGGCCCTACTCGCGCTCACCGTACTCTCCTGGCTATGGCTGATCTCGCTCAGTCGGGGCATGTCCGACAAGGACGCAGCCTCGATGGCCGGCATGGCGATGCCGATGCCCATGCCGTCGCCGTGGAGCGCCGCAACACTCGGGCTGACCTTCGCGATGTGGTGGGTGATGATGGTCGGCATGATGCTGCCGGGCGCGGCGCCGATGATCCTGATGTTCGCCACGGTCAACCGCAACAAGCGTGCGAACGGGCAGGACTTCGTGCCGGTGTCGGTCTTCACGCTTGGTTATCTCCTCGTGTGGGGCTTCTTCTCCGCCGGCGCGACGGTGGCCGAGTGGGCGCTGGATCAGCTGGCAATGCTATCGTCATCGCTGACAACGATCAGCCCGATAGTCGGTGGCGGGCTACTGATCGCCGCGGGGATCTATCAGTTCACGCCGCTGAAGCGCGCTTGTCTGCGCCATTGCCGCTCACCGCTGACGTTCGTGCTGAACCACTGGCAGGATGGGCGCGTCGGGGCGCTCTGCATGGGCGTGGCGCATGGCATGTTCTGCGTCGGCTGCTGCTGGGTGTTGATGGCGCTGCTGTTCGTTGTCGGAGTGATGAACCTACTGTTGGTGGCAATGATCGCGGCGTTCGTGTTGGTAGAAAAGCTGGCGCCAGGTGGCGCCTGGATCGGACGGCTCGGCGGGGGGGCGATGGTCGCGGTCGGTGCGTGGCTGGCCGCGGCCGGTGGGTAACCGCGTTACGAATCAGCGGCGTGCAACCGCCTCGGGCTTGTGTTGCCACTCCGCACCTGAGCCTTGCCGTGGCAGCGGCCAGTCAGCAATGCAGCGGCAACGCCATGCCACCCCTTGTCACTCCGCGGTCCATCCGCTACACGCCCGCCCTCACTTGGAACGCGGGAGACGCTGTGCCCATGAGGCGGTAGCGTCGCTTGCACCGCGGTCCCCGGGTAACACGCTCAAGGACCAGGGATCATGGCGAAGAAGATCGCAGGCTACATCAAACTGCAGATTCCAGCCGGCAAGGCGAATCCGTCGCCGCCGGTCGGCCCCGCGCTCGGTCAGCGCGGATTGAACATCATGGCCTTTGTGAAGGAATTCAACGCGGCCACCCAGAACATGGAACCGGGTATGCCGGTCCCCGTGGTGATCACCGCGTACGCCGACCGCACCTTCGCCTTCACGATGAAGACGCCGCCCAATACGTATTTTTTGATGAAGGCGGCGAAGATCGACAAGGGTACCACGGCGGCGGGGAAGAACGCTGCGGTCGGCCGCGTCACGACCTCCCAGCTCCGGGAGATCGCCGAAATCAAGATGAAGGACATGAACGCCAACGATATCGAGGGGGCGATGCGCATGCTGGCCGGTTCCGCCCGCTCGATGGGTCTCACGGTGGTGGAGGGCTGAGCCATGGCGATGGGCAAGCGTCTCAAGGCGGCCCTGACGACGGTCGATCGTACCAAGGCCTATCCGCTGGACGAGGCGATCAAGCTGGTGAAGCAGAACGCCAAGGCCAAGTTCGACGAGAGCGTGGAGATGTCGATGAACCTCGGCATCGATCCGCGCCACGCTGACCAGATGGTGCGCGGGCTGACCAGCCTGCCGCACGGCACTGGCAAGACGGTGCGCGTCGGCGTGTTCGCCCGGGGGGCGAAGGCCGAGGAAGCGCTGGCCGCTGGCGCCGACGTGGTGGGCGCCGAGGACCTGGCGGAGAAAATCCAGGCGGGCGAAATCAATTTCGACCGTTGCATCGCCACACCAGACATGATGGGCGTGGTCGGGCGGCTGGGTAAGATCCTTGGGCCTCGCGGGCTGATGCCAAATCCGCGGATCGGCACGGTGACGCAGGACGTAAAGGGCGCGATCACCGCGGCGAAGGGTGGCCAGGTGGAATTCCGGGCCGAGAAGGCCGGAATCGTCCACGCGGGCATCGGCAAGGCGAGCTTCGACGAGGCGAAGCTGGTGGAAAATGCACGCGCCCTGGCGGACGCGATCCAGCGGGCAAAACCGACTGGGGCGAAGGGCACCTATGTGCAGAAGGTGTCGCTCAGCTCGAGCATGGGGCCGGGCGTGCGGGTGGACGTAAGTTCGCTGGCGGGCTGATCGGCTGAAATCGCGCGTCGCGGACCTGGCCGCCGCGGAAGGCCGGACGGTCAACCGCGGCCGGCGCGTGTCTGCCGCCCGCCGTCGGATCGGGCGAGGCGGGCCGTCGCGCGGCCGACACGTCCGGCCGGTCCCTGCTGGCAGAAGCCGCTCCGGGCGCGCGGTTACCGGGCGCGCGGTTAACAGTTGGCAACCCCCTCGACTTCTCCTCCGCTTTGCGCTACCTCGCCCCGGTTCCCACGGGCTGGCCGGGCGCATACGCCCCGGGCAGGGCGTGGGATGTGTACAACTGATACGCCGATCCGGCTTCAGGCCGGGCCGGTGGGCAGGGGAGGCGGTGCCTCCCCGAACCTGTCCGAGACCGCTCGTCCCCTGGTGCAAACCCAGGGGTTAAGTGGCCGCAAGGCCGGCGCGCGGGAGACGGGAGAAGCCGAACCTTCCGGGGCTTGGATCCCGGGGGAAACCTGCTGCGGCGGTGTTTCGGCCGCGCAGGAGACGGTGGTTCCGACTTCAGGACAGGCGAACTGGGCCTACCCCTCCCGGGGCAGGCCTTTGGGCAACCCGGCCCGTCGTGCCTCGGCCCGGCAGGCCACATGCCCCGGGGTCAACCCGGGGGGAACTGGAGACGAGACTTGGACCGTACGGAGAAGCGGGAGTTCGTCGCCGGGCTGCACGACGCGCTGAGCGGTATCTCGATGATCGTCGTCACCCACAACCAGGGACTGACGGTCGCCGAGGCCACCGAGCTGCGCCGTCGCATGCGCGCCGCGGGGGCGACCTTCAAGGTCGCGAAGAACCGGCTGGCCCACCTCGCTTTGCAAGGGACCCAATTCGACGGCCTCAGGCCGCTGCTGAAGGGACCGACCGCCCTCGCCTGGGCGGACGACCCGGTGGCAGTCGCCAAGACGACCGTCGAGTTCGCCAGGACCAACGAGAAGTTCGTGCTGATCGGCGGAGCACTCGGCTCCCGGACACTGGACGCGGCCGGGATCCGGGCACTTGCCGAGCTGCCGAGCCTGGACACGCTGCGCGCCAGGATCGTGGGGATGATCACAACCCCCCCGACGCGGATCGCCGGCGTGCTGCAAGGCCCGGGCGGACAACTCGCGCGTGTCTTTGGCGCCTTCGCCAAGCGGGACGAGGCTGCGGCCGCTTAGCCCCGGGTGTGACCGGGGCCACGCGATCGTGAATGCAGGCCTGTCTGCACAGAAAGTGAACACCGCCGGTGAATCCGGCTTGAACTACTCAAACCATCGTCTAGATTAAGGAACACACGAACATGGCCGATCTGCAGAAGCTGGTGGACGAGCTGTCCAGCCTCACGGTGCTCGAGGCTGCGGAGCTTTCCAAGTTGCTCGAGGATAAGTGGGGCGTCTCCGCCGCCGCGCCGGTGGCAGTAGCCGCCGCGCCTGCTGCGGGCGGTGGCGCGACCGCGGCCGCTGCGCCGGCCGAGGAACAGACGGAATTCACCGTGATCCTGGCCAAGGTGGGTGACAAGAAGATCAATGTGATCAAGGAGGTCCGCACGATCACCGGCCTTGGCCTGAAGGAGGCCAAGGACCTGGTGGAAGGGGCGCCGAAGACCGTGAAGGAAGGCGTCAATAAGGACGAGGCCGCCAAGCTGCGCAAGATGCTGGAAGATCAGGGCGCCTCCGTGGAGGTCAAGTAGTACGACGGATTTCAAGGAGCTCAGGGGCGCGGCGTCGCCGGGTCGCCCCCCTGACCGGGTGTGGAAGCGGGCGGGAATCAGGACGATTCCCGCCCCGATACCGCTTTTGTCGGCGAATGATGAGCCCGGGCGGCCGGGGCAACCGGGGCCGCGCACGTGCGTAACGACAGCCAGGCAGGACAATCAATGAACGCGATCAGCAGGTCATTTACCGGGCGCAAGCGGATTCGCCGCAGCTTCGGCCGCATTCCCGAAGTGGCCCCGATGCCGAACCTGATCGATGTGCAGCGCGCCAGCTACGAGGCGTTTCTGCAAATGAACGTGCACCCCGACAACCGGACCAACACTGGCTTGCAGGAGGTGTTTAGGGGCGTATTTCCGATCGACGACTTCGCAGGTCGCGGCCGGCTGGAGTTCGTCTATTACGAACTCGAAGACCCCAAGTACGACGTTGAGGAATGCATTCAGCGCGGCATGACCTATGCGGCGCCGCTGAAGGTCATCCTGCGGCTGATCGTGTGGGACGTGGACGAGGATACCGGCGCGCGCTCGATCCGCGACATCAAGGAGCAGCCGGTTTACATGGGCGACATGCCGCTGATGACGGACAACGGTACGTTCATCATCAACGGCACCGAGCGGGTCATCGTCTCGCAGATGCACCGCTCGCCCGGCGTGTTCTTCGACCACGACAAGGGCAAGACGCACAGCAGCGGCAAGTACTTGTTCGCTGCGCGGGTGATCCCGTATCGCGGCTCGTGGCTGGATTTCGAATTCGACAGCAAGGACCTGGTCTACGTCCGCATCGACCGCAAGCGTAAGCTGCCGGTCACCACGTTGCTGTATGCCTTGGAAAACAAGGCCACCGAGGCGTTGCGCGCCGAGCGTGAAGCAAAGGGCGAGACGCTGGAGCTCGGCGAAATCCGCGGCATGGATCAGGAGGAGATCCTTAATTACTTCTACGATCAGGTGGTGTTCGATCGCACGCCCAAAGGCTGGGCGCGGCCGTTCGATCCGGATGCGTTCCGCGGTCTGAAGTTGCTCGAGCCGCTGATCGATGCCGCAACCGGCGACGTGGTCGCAGACGCTGAAGCCAAGCTGACCGCCCGCCAGGCGCGCCGCATTGCGGAGCAGACAAAGGAGGTTTTGGTCGGCCGTACCGACCTGCTCGGCCGCTACGTGGCCGAGGACCTGGTCAACCTGGATACCGGTGAAATTTACGCCGAGGCCGGCGAGGAACTGACCGAGCCGAAGTTGGCCAGCCTGGAAGACGCCGGCGTCACCCGCCTGCCGACGCTGGCGGTCGACCAGTCGGCTGGTCCGTGGATCCGCAATACGCTGGCGGTGGACAAAAACTCCAACCGTGATGACGCGCTCATCGACATCTATCGCGTCATGCGGCCCGGCGAACCGCCCACCCCCGAAACGGCCGAGGCCCTGTTCCGCGGCTTGTTCTTCGATGCCGACCGTTACGACCTTTCTGCCGTCGGCCGGGTGAAGATGAATATGCGGCTCGGCATCCCGGGCAGCGAGGTGCCCGACTCCGTGCGCGTGTTGCGCAAGGAAGATCTGCTGCGCACCGTGCGGACACTGGTCGAACTGAAGGATGGCCGCGGCCAGATTGACGACATTGACAACCTGGGCAACCGCCGGGTCCGTTCGGTCGGCGAGCTGATGGAGAACCAGTACCGCATCGGCCTGCTGCGTATGGAGCGCGCGATCCGTGAGCGCATGGGGTCGGTCGATATCGACACGGTCATGCCGCACGACCTGATCAACGCCAAGCCCGCCGCTGCGGCGGTGCGCGAGTTCTTCGGTTCGTCGCAGCTCTCGCAATTCATGGACCAGACCAACCCGCTGTCGGAGGTGACGCACAAGCGGCGCCTTTCCGCGCTGGGTCCAGGCGGCCTCACCCGCGAGCGCGCCGGATTCGAAGTGCGCGACGTACACCCCACCCACTACGGCCGGATCTGCCCGATCGAGACGCCGGAAGGTCCGAATATCGGACTGATCAACTCGTTGGCCACTTACGCCAAGGTCAACAAATACGGCTTCATCGAGACGCCGTATCGCCTGGTGGATAACGGCAAGGTTCAGGACGGGTGGAAGTACCTGTCCGCAATGGAAGAGGAGAGGCTGGTGGTCGCGCAGGCCGATGCGCCGCGCGATGAGAACGACCGGTTGACCGAGGATCTGATCTCGGTGCGCAAGCAGGGCGATTTCCGTCTGGTGCCGATCGACCAGGTGAATGCCATCGACGTCTCGCCAAAGCAGCTTGTTTCGGTCGCCGCGGCGCTAATCCCGTTCCTCGAGAACGACGACGCCAACCGCGCCCTGATGGGTTCCAACATGCAACGGCAGGCGGTGCCGCTGATCCAGGCCGATGCGCCGCTCGTCGGTACTGGCATGGAACTTGCGGTGGCGCGCGACAGCGGTGCGACGATCGTTGCACGTCGTGCCGGAGTGGTCGACCAGATTGACGGTTCGCGCATCGTGGTGCGTGCAACCAACGACGACGGCACGACGAAGGGCGTCGATATCTACCGGCTGCGCAAATTCCAGCGTTCGAACCAGAGCACCTGTATCAACCAGCGTCCGCTGGTGAAGGTGGGCGACCGGGTCTACGAGGGCGACATCATTGCCGATGGGCCATCGACCGAGCTGGGCGAGCTGGCACTTGGACGCAACGTGCTCGTCGCGTTCATGCCGTGGAACGGCTACAATTTCGAGGACTCCATCCTGATCAGCGAGCGCATCGCGCGCGACGACGTGTTCACTTCCATCCACATCGAGGAATTCGAGGTGATGGCACGTGATACCAAGCTGGGCCAGGAGGAGATCACGCGCGACATTCCGAACGTGGGCGAAGAGGCGCTGAAGAATCTCGATGAGGCCGGCATCGTATATATCGGCGCGGAAGTGAACCCGGGCGACATCCTGGTCGGCAAGGTCACGCCGAAGGGCGAAAGTCCGATGACGCCCGAAGAGAAGCTGCTGCGCGCGATCTTCGGCGAGAAGGCCTCCGACGTTCGCGACACGTCATTGAAGCTGCCGCCAGGGGTGACCGGGACGGTGGTGGACGTGCGCGTCTTCTCACGTCGTGGCGTCGACAAGGACGAGCGCGCGATGGCGATCGAACGTGCCGAGATCGAGCGCCTGGCGAAGGACCGCGACGACGAGAAGGCGATCCAGGAGCGCTCATTCCTCAACCGACTGCGTGAGAAGCTGCTGGGCCGCAAGGCGTCCGGCGGATTCAAGGGCATCAAGGCCGGTACGCTGATCGACGAGGAGGTTCTGAACGAGCATCCGCGAGGAGCATGGCGACACATCGGCGTGCAGGACGATGCGGTGATGTCGGAGATCGAAACGCTCAAGCGCGAGTTCGATGCCGCCGTCGGCCGTTTGCAGGCGCGGTTCGACTCCAAGGTGGAGAAACTGCAGCGCGGTGACGAGCTGCCGCCCGGCGTGATGAAGATGGTGAAGGTCTTCATCGCGGTGAAGCGCAAGCTGCAGCCGGGCGACAAGATGGCCGGCCGTCATGGCAACAAGGGTGTCGTGTCCCGCGTCGTGCCGGTGGAGGACATGCCGTTCCTCGATGACGGCACGCCGGTCGATCTCGTGCTCAATCCGCTGGGCGTGCCCAGCCGCATGAACGTGGGGCAGATCCTGGAGACGCACCTCGGCTGGGCCTGCGCAACACTTGGTCGGCAGATCGGCGATCTGGTCGAGCAATACCGCCGCACCGGGGCCGAGCGCGAAAGGCTGCTGGAGCGGCTGCGTGACTTGTATGGCGATGAAATCTACAGCCAGCAGATCTCCAACCTCGACACGGAGCAGCTGGTCGAGCTCTGCGACAACCTGAGGAAGGGGATCCCGATTGCGACACCAGTGTTCGATGGGGCCCGCATGTCGGATATCGAGGGCATGCTCACGCGGGCAGGCCTCGATACATCCGGTCAGGTGACGCTGGTCGACGGGCGCACCGGCGAGCCATTCGAGCGACGGGTGACGGTGGGCTACATCTACATGCTGAAGCTGCACCACCTGGTGGACGACAAGATCCACGCGCGGTCGATCGGACCTTACTCGCTGGTCACGCAGCAGCCGCTGGGCGGCAAGGCGCAGTTCGGCGGCCAGCGGTTCGGCGAGATGGAGGTGTGGGCACTCGAGGCTTACGGTGCCGCTTACAGCCTGCAGGAGATGCTGACGGTGAAGTCGGACGACGTTTCCGGCCGGACGAAGGTCTACGAAGCGATCGTGCGAGAGCAGGACAACTTCGAGGCCGGCGTGCCGGAGAGCTTCAACGTGCTGGTTAAGGAGCTCAAGTCGCTTGGCCTGAACGTGGATCTGGATAATCACGCGGCGGCGTGAGGCAGCATCGCGAGTCAGTGAATGAGTGAACGAGTCTCCCGCTCCGCGAAGGGGACGGGGAGTATGGTTAACAGGGCGTGAACCACATGAACGAACTGATGAAGATCCTTGGTCAGACCGGTCAGACCCTGACCTTCGACCAGATTCGCATCAACATCGCCAGCCCGGAGCAGATCCGTTCCTGGTCGTATGGGGAGATCAAGAAGCCGGAGACCATCAACTACCGCACGTTCAAGCCGGAGCGGGATGGCTTGTTCTGCGCCCGCATCTTCGGGCCGATCAAGGATTATGAATGCCTTTGCGGCAAGTACAAGCGGATGAAGTTCCGTGGCATCATCTGTGAAAAGTGCGGCGTCGAGGTCACGTTGGCGAAGGTGCGCCGCGAGCGTATGGGTCACATTGAGCTCGCCTCGCCGGTCGCCCACATCTGGTTCCTGAAGTCGCTGCCCAGCCGTATCGGCCTGATGGTCGACATGACGCTGAAGGAGCTGGAGAAGATCCTGTATTTCGAGAGCTATGTGGTGCTGGAGCCAGGCACCACGGATCTCAAGATGCATCAGCTTCTCACCGAAGATCAGCTTCTTGCCAAGCAGGACGAGTTCGGCGAGGACCAATTCGAGGTCGGGATCGGCGCCGAGGCGATCAAGAAAGTGCTCGGCGGCATCAACCTCGACGAAGAGAAGGTGCGGCTGCGTGGTGAGTTGAAGGAAACCTCATCCGAAGCAAAGCGCAAGAAGCTGGTGAAGCGGCTGAAGCTGATCGAGTCCTTCGCCGAGTCCGCCGCGCGGCCGGAATGGATGATCCTCGACGTGGTTCCGGTGATCCCGCCGGAGCTGCGGCCGCTGGTGCCGCTGGACGGCGGCCGGTTCGCCACATCGGACCTGAATGACCTGTACCGTCGCGTCATCAACCGTAACAACCGTCTCAAGCGGCTGATTGAGCTGCGGGCACCGGACATCATCGTGCGCAACGAGAAGCGCATGCTGCAAGAATCGGTTGACGCGTTGTTCGACAACGGTCGCCGCGGCCGCGCCATCACCGGCGCTAACAAGCGTCCGCTGAAGTCGCTGTCCGACATGCTGAAGGGCAAGCAGGGCCGGTTCCGACAGAACCTGCTGGGCAAGCGCGTCGACTACTCTGGCCGTTCGGTGATCGTGGTCGGTCCCGAGCTGAAACTGCACCAGTGCGGCCTGCCGAAGAAGATGGCGCTGGAGCTGTTCAAGCCTTTCATCTACTCGAAGCTGGAGAAGTACGGTCACGCCACCACTATCAAGGCTGCCAAGCGGATGGTGGAAAAGGAGCGGCCGGAAGTCTGGGACATCCTGGAAGAGGTGATCCGTGAGCACCCGGTGATGCTGAACCGGGCCCCGACGCTGCATCGCCTGGGCATCCAGGCATTCGAGCCGGTGCTGATCGAAGGTAAGGCGATCCAGCTTCACCCGCTGGTCTGCACCGCGTTCAATGCCGACTTCGACGGCGACCAGATGGCGGTGCACGTGCCGCTGTCGCTTGAGGCGCAGTTGGAAGCGCGCGTGCTGATGATGTCGACGAACAACATCCTCAGCCCGGCGAACGGCAAGCCGATCATCGTGCCGTCGCAGGATATCGTGCTTGGGTTGTACTATCTGTCGTTGGACACGCCGGCGTTCCGTGACGTGCCGGACGACAAGGCGCCGGCCTATGGTACGATCGGCGAAATTGAACATGCGTTGTTCTCGCGGGCGATCGGGCTGCACGACAAGATCAAGTCGCGTTGGGAGACGATCGATGCCGGCGGCAACCCGGTGCGGCAGGTGGTGGTCACCACGCCCGGCCGGATGATGATTGCACAGATCCTGCCGAAGCATCCGAATGTACCGTTCGAGTTGATCAATAAGCAGCTCACCAAGAAGAACGTCTCCGATGTGATCGATGCGGTGTACCGTCACTGCGGCCAGAAGGAGTGCGTGATCTTCGCCGACCGTCTGATGGGGCTCGGCTTCGGCCAGGCCGCAAAGGCCGGTATTTCGTTCGGCAAGGACGATCTGATCATTCCCGTGGAGAAGGAAGAGCTGATCCGCAAGACGCAGACCGAGGTGAAGGAGTTCGAGCAACAATACCAGGACGGTCTGATCACTGCGGGCGAGCGCTACAACAAGGTCGTCGATGCCTGGTCGCGCTGCACCGACGAGGTCGCCGGCGCGATGATGAAGGAGATCAGCAAACAGGACCTGGGACGTCCCACTAACTCGGTGTGGATGATGTCGCACTCCGGCGCGCGTGGCTCGCCGGCGCAGATGCGACAGTTGGCCGGCATGCGCGGGCTGATGGCCAAGCCGTCGGGTGAAATCATCGAGCAGCCGATCATCGCCAACTTCAAGGAAGGTCTGTCGGTTCTGGAGTACTTCAACTCGACGCACGGCGCCCGGAAGGGTCTGGCGGACACCGCGTTGAAGACCGCGAACTCCGGCTATCTGACGCGGCGCCTGGTCGACGTGGCGCAGGACTGCATTATCGTCGAGGAGGATTGCGGCACCGACCGCGGCCTGACGGTGCGTGCGGTAATGGACGGCGGCGAGGTGGTCTCCTCGCTGACCGAGCGCATTCTCGGCCGCACAGCCGCGGAGGACGTCCTCGATCCCTCTACCAGCGAAGTGTTGGCGCACGCCAACACCCTGATCGAGGAGGATGCGGCGGATGCGATCGAACGGGCAGGTGTCGAGGCGGTGAAAATCCGCTCGGTGCTGACTTGCGACTCGCGCGTCGGCGTCTGCGCGCATTGCTATGGTCGCGACCTCGCGCGTGGCACGCCGGTGAATATCGGCGAGGCCGTGGGCGTCATCGCAGCGCAGTCAATCGGTGAGCCTGGCACGCAGCTGACGATGCGCACGTTCCATATCGGAGGCGCAGCGCAGCGCGGTGCCGAGCAATCAAGTGTGGAAGCGAGTCACGAGGGCATCGTCACGGTGAAGAACCGTAACGTAGTGATGAACTCGCAGGGCACACCGGTGGTGATGAGCCGCAACTGCGAGATTGTGCTGACCGACCACAACCAGCGCGAGCGCGCGCGTTTCCGCGTGCCGTACGGTGCGCGGCTGCTGGTGGACGAAGGCCAGCAGGTGGCGCGGGGCCAGAAGTTGGCAGAGTGGGATCCCTACACGCTGCCGATCATCACCGAGCGCGCCGGCAAGGTCGAATACATCGACCTGATCGAGGGCATCACGCTGGTCGAACGGATGGACGAGGTTACCGGCCTCACGTCGAAGGTGGTGGTGGACTATAAGCAGGGTGCGAAGGGCGTCGATCTGCGTCCCCGCTTGCAGTTGAAGGATGAGCAGGGCGAGGTGGTGCGGTTACCGAACAATACCGATGCCCGCTACTTCCTGGCGCCAGACTCGATCCTGTCGGTCGATAGCGGTGCCACGGTGGCAGCCGGCGACGTGCTGGCCCGCATCCCGCGCGAGGGAAGCAAGACCCGCGACATCACCGGTGGTCTGCCACGCGTCGCCGAGTTGTTCGAGGCCCGCCGGCCAAAGGACCACGCGGTGATCGCGGAAACCGATGGGCGCGTCGAATTCGGCAAGGATTACAAGGCGAAGCGCCGGATCATCGTGAAGAACGACGAGACGACGGAAGAGACCGAGTACCTGATCCCGAAGGGCAAGCACGTGTCGGTGCAGGAGGGCGACTTCGTGCGCAAGGGCGATCCGCTGGTGGATGGTCCGCGCGTGCCGCACGACATCCTGAAGGTTCTGGGTGTCGAGGCGCTGTCCGACTACCTCGTGAACGAAATCCAGGACGTGTACCGGCTGCAGGGCGTGAAGATCAATGACAAGCACATCGAGGTGATCGTCCGCCAGATGCTGCAGAAGGTGGAGATCCTCGATCCGGGAGACACGACGTTCCTGGCTGGCGAGCAGGTCGACCGCATCGATTTCGAGCGGGAGATGGCGCGGCTTGGCAAGGACGAGCGGCCGGCGGTGTCAATGCCGGTGCTGCAGGGCATCACCAAGGCGTCGCTGCAGACCAACAGCTTCATCAGTGCGGCGTCGTTCCAGGAGACCACGCGGGTGCTGACCGAGGCCGCCGTGGCAGGCAAGACCGACAGCCTGACCGGTCTGAAGGAGAACGTGATCGTCGGGCGTCTGATCCCGGCGGGCACGGGCGCGGTGATGAACCGGCTGCGATCGATTGCCTCGGGGCGCGACCAGCGGCTGCTGTCGACAGGGACGCCGCCGCAGGTGCCGGAGCCGGCCAAGGCGGCGGAATAGCCGGCCAGCCGCCACGGCCGGCCTGTCGCCGGCTGTCTGCGCACGCTGTAAGGGGGGCCGGTGGCACGCGCCACGTCACCGGCCCGTCTCTTTCCACGCGGTGGCTCCGGGACGCCCGCCATCCGCGGTTTGACAGCAGTTCTGGTTGTCCCCTGCCCGGGGGGCGCGAACGGGACGCCGCCAGCGATGGCACGATCCTCGCCGGATCGCCCGTTGGCGTGGATGGTTGCCGCCACTCGCAGCGCAGTCACCGCCCGCGATAGGCCTGCCCCCACCGGTCTTCGTAAACCACATCCTCCAGCGCACCGCGGCGAACCGGTCCGAACCGCCCGAGCGGATAGCCGATCGGGAGCAGCGCATAGGAATGCACGTCAGGCGGCAATCCCATCGCCGCCTCCGCCTCCTTCTCGAACTGCAAATAGAGCGTCGTCAGTGTGGCTCCCAGTCCCAACGCCCGTGCTGCCAGCAGGATGTTCTGCACGGCCGGATAGACTGAGGAGCCGCTCGTTCGTGTCGCTGTTGCCCCCGTCAGGCAGGGCACGACCCACACCGGCGCCTCGTGCAGGTGCTCGGCGAGATATCCCGCCGTCTCCAGCATGCGCGCGAACCGTTCCGGCGTAGTGCCGCGCGGCGGACCGCCGGCGCGATATCGGGGCCCTACAATCTCGCTCCACGCCCGCCGGTAATACACGGCGACCGCCTGCTTGACGGCGGGGTCACGTATGACCAGGAAGCGCCAACCCTGCATGTTGCCGCCGTTCGCCGCCCAGGTGCCGGCCTCGAGAACGCGGCGGATCATCGCATCCGGCACCGGATCGGGCCTGAGCCGGCGCATCGAGCGCGTTGAGCGCATGATCTCGAACAAGCCGGGATCGTTGCCGCCCGAAGCAGACATGCCTGCGCCTTCTGTTCACATCGTCAGCAACACCGCGAGACTCCCGACGCCCGCAGCGAAGCAATAATAGGCGAACGGATTGAGCGCCCAGGAATCGTGCTGGCGGAAATACCGCATCAGAAACGCGGTGCTGGCAAATGCTGTCACTCCTGCTACCACTGCGGCTAAAGAGTATAGCCCCACAACCCCGTGCGGCATGCCAACACGCAGCAGTTTCGGAACTTCCAGCGCCGTTGCTCCCAGAATGATCGGGGTGGCGATCAGGAATGAGAAATGCGCAGCCCCTTCATGATCGACACCGCGCAGCAGCCCACCGACGATCGTCGCGCCCGATCGCGAAATGCCCGGAATCAACGCTGTGCATTGCCAGCAGCCGATCGTCAGCGCGTCGATCGCCGTGAGGTCGGACAACGGACGCTGGCCCCGCCCGCGCAGATTTTCGCCGAATAGTAGCAGACCGCCGTTCGCCAGCAGAAAGACCGCCGCGACAATCGGCGTGCCGAACAAATTACGGAAGAACTTTTCCAGCAAAAAACCCACGATCACCGCAGGGACCGTCGCGATGACAATCAGGACGAAGACGCGGCGGCTGTCGCTGACCCGGTGCGGGTTGGACAGTCCGAGAACGCCCATCGCCAGCGCCCACCAGTCTCGCCAGAAATACAGCAGCAGTGCGGTGGCGGTGCCGAGATGCAGCATTACCAGGAACGGCAGGAACGACGGCGCGTGCTGGTCGATCGGCCAGTTCAGCAAGGCCGGCAGCACCACGGCGTGGCCCAGGCTGCTGACCGGGAACAACTCGGTTGCGCCCTGAACGAGGGCGATGACGATAGCTTGCAGAGCAGTCATACGGCTTTCCTGACGGACCGAGCGGGATTCGGCAACCGCCGGGCGCTCAGTCGTTCAGTGGATATGCCGCCATAAGGCGCTTCTGCCGGCGCCAGTCGCGCCACATCATCGTGAGGCGGGCCGGGTGGAAACCCCGCGTGCGGTTGGCTGCGCCGATGCGGAAAGCCGCATCGTAGTGGAAGAACTGCGCGCGCCACGCGTCGCGCAGGCGGGTTGATGGATCCCACACATGTGTTGCCTCGGATCCGGCGCCGTTGATTTCGATGACGTGAAAGCCTTCGCCGCGCGCCAGGGCCTGGGTTGACTCGAAACGTACATCGATGCGGCCGAAATGAAACTCCGGCATCGACTGCGCCAGCGTATCGATGCGCGCGGTCAGCGCCGGCGTCGCCAACTCGATGCCGTTCCGGAAGATCGATCCCTTGCAGTGATTGCCGACGAATACCAGGCGCACATGTTCGCCCCGCAGCGGGATCTCGTGCAGGCGTCGCGTCAGGCGCGGCAGGTAGAGATGCGGCACCTGACCGGCGCGCGGGTCGGCCAGGATCAATTCACGCAGCGTCGACCGTCCGTCACCGATCACCCGCGGCGGATACTTCAGAGTAATGGAGGTGAGACGACCTGAGCGCTCGCCCGGCTCGCGTATATAGAACAGACCGGCCTCGCCGTCGTGGTGGATGAACTCCTGCAACAACAGGCCTTCGTTGCGCGGAAACGCGTCGAGGTAACGCAACAGGTCTGCCTGATCCGCCACCAGGCGAACACCTGTGCCGTTACACCCAATGTCCGGCTTGGCGACGATCGGATAGGTGAACCCGGCCGTTGCGATCGCCGCCTCAGCCGCCGCGAGATCGGCGCGCGGGTCGGACCCGTGCGTAACGATCGCCGTGTAGCGCGCAAGCATGCATTGCTGCGCCGCGCCAACCTGATCAAGGATGCTGCGTTTCGATTCGCCGCACAGCCCGCCCAGCGTGATGTTGGGATTGGCAGCGGTCGGCAGGCTGAAACTGCCGTAACGCAGTCCCAGTCCGATCCAGTACGCTGCGATCGGGCCGTAGAACGCCCAACCGGGCCAGAACTCGAAAAACGACACGACCGGTCCGAGGTCGGACGCCGCAGCCTGCGCGCGCGGTTGACGGAGGGCGCTCTCCAGCTTCATCGGCGCGGATTGCCGAACGCAACAGCGGCGACCCGGCCGGCAAGGATCACAAACACCGCGAAGCCGGCAGCACCGGCCCAGCGCCAGGCACCGAAATGGTCCATCAGGAAATGTCCTACGCGCAGCGACACGCCGAACAGCAAGCTGGTCCAGCACAGGGTGGCGATGATCGCGGCCAGTGTGAACTGCTTCAGATTGGCACGGAGGAAGCCGCACGTGGTGTAGCTCGGCAGCCGCATTCCCGGCAAGAAACGACTCACCAACACCACCCGGAACACCCGCCCGGCCAGCCAGCCGCGCATCATGTCCTGGCGGCGCGGCGGCAGCATGCGGTCGATCCAGGGCACACAGGCTGCGAGGCGGCCAAGGCCGTAGAGGCCGAGATCACCCAGCACGATGCCGATGAACAGCGCAACGAGCGCCACGGCGATGGATATGCCGCCAGCCTCTGCCTGCATCGCGGCAATCACCGTCGCAGCATCCTCGAGAATGAACGTGCCGGCAATGATGGCAATCGCCTGGAGCAGCGGAGAGTGGCCGGCAAGCGCAAGAAGGGAGGCGATCGAACTGTCTAACATGATCGCCTGTGGACCCCCGGCATGATCGTTGGTCGCACAGATAGTGGCCGCTCCCTTAGTCGTCTATCACCTATACGTGATAAAGAGTTTCAAGCGGCCATATGTGGCGTGCGGAACGCGCAGAGATCGGTCTCACCGCATACCGCGGGCGTCCAACGGATACCGGGACGGCCCAATCCCTATGCCCAAAGATCGCGCCTTCGCCGCTGGCGGCTCGCTGACCCAGGCCTTCGTCGTCACTGCGCCTGGTTTGGACAGGGCAGCCGATTCCGTCGCCCTGCCGGCCAACGCGGCGCATCATTTTGCTGGCGTTCTGGCGCGCGGCTGACCGTGGCCCCGGCGTGGCTTACGCGGCGCCTGCCGAGACGCGCGCGAGCCATAGCCGCGGGCCCCGCTTTGTCCTTGGCGGCGCGAGTCAGCGCCATGGTGCGGTTTACCGGCCCGGGCACGGTCGGCATCGCGGCGGTCCGGCGGTTGGCGCGCCCCAGACAGCGCATCGGGTGTGTTGCGCCACGGCTCGGGTACGGTCGCGCGGCGCCGGAGCGGCGGAGCGCTTACAGCGGATCGCCATCGGCCATGCGCCGCTGCGGAAAGACAACGATGACGACGCTGCGGCATCTCTGCGGCATCTCTGTTGCCGCCGAATACGGGGGTGCGGGTAGCGGCCATGACG
>JASHQG010000367.1 GCA_030037665.1 Acetobacteraceae bacterium | reverse complement strand
CGCCGGGTCGGGCGCGGCGTACCAGGCGCCATGCATATTGCCCGAACCGCTGGCTGGCGACGCCCAGAGCGAAGGCCCCATTATCTGTACGTGCGATCTGTCGACGTAATAGTACGGGAGCAGCGCGGCGATCTCCTCGAGCGCCTCGCTGTCCGTGTCGGCCATCAGGAGGGCGTCGAAGCTGGGCGGCGGAACTGCCGTTCTCGACAACGCCCGCGCTTCCTGGAGGCTGGCCTGTGTGCCTTTGTCCCGGTCTGCCTTGATCTTGGCGTCGATCCCGGCCCGCCGGGTTGCGTATCCCGACAGGCCCCGCACCGCCACATTGATCGATTGCATGCCTGGCCCGTGGAAGCGAATCTCGGGCGGCGGCAGTCCGGCGGCGTTCGTGGCCTGACCGAGCGCCCGGCCCATCGCGGCGCCCAGAGCGTTGCTCGGCAACAGCGCCGCGAATTGCGTCCGCCCCTGCGCCTGTGCGGCCGCGACCAGACGCCGCACCTGCTGAACGGGCGTAATGCCCAGCGTCCAGACCCCAGGCTGCGCCACAGCTGGATCGTTGGTGAAAGCTAGCACGGCGATTCCGGCAGAGCGGGCAATCGGCGCAACGGCCGCAGTCTCGCCTGCGGTGAGTGGGCCGAGGATGATACTGGCGCGGTCCGTAACTGCGGCACGGGCGGCCGCCGCGGCGCCTCCGGGCGTGCCGCCGGTATCCTTCACATCGAGTGCGGACGCGCCCTGTGCGCCGAAGCCAAGCTGCGCCGCTTGCAGCATGGCTTGGCCGACCTCGCTGAGCCCGCCGCTCAGCGGGAGCAGGATGGCCACGCGTCCGCCGCCCGGGCCCAGGGCTTGACCTTGCCCCGGGGCGAGCGACAACGGCTCCCCGGTGGGCCCGAAGGGGATGTTGCCAAAGCCGAAGCCAGCGCCGGGACGGGGGTAGTAACCGCCGGTCTCGGCGCAGCTCGACAGTGCGACAGCGACGGAAGAGAGCAGGAATGCCCGACGAAGCATGTGCCGCATCTCCAGGAGAACGGACGGAAGATCCATCCGTGCCGGATGGTCTTGTGCTGGTTTCCACGCCGATCGGCAACCTGGGTGATGTGACAGCACGCGCTCGTGCAGTACTCGCGGCGAGCGACGTGGTGCTGTGCGAGGACACCCGCCACACCGCGCGCTTGCTGTCAGCACTCAGCATTGCGGCGCGTACCGAGCCGCTGCATGAGCACAACGAGGACGCCCGCATCGATCCGGTGTTGGCACTGCTGCGCGCTGGCAAGCGCGTTGCGCTGGTATCGGACGCGGGCACTCCGCTGGTGTCCGATCCTGGGTACCGGCTGGTCCGCGCGGCCATCGCCGAGGGGCTGCCTGTGGGCGCGATCCCAGGTCCCAATGCTGCTCTGACGGCGCTGGTGCTGTCCGGTCTGCCACCGCAGCCTTTTCTGTTTCTGGGGTTCCCACCGCCTCGCCACGCAGCGCGGCGGGCGGCATTCGGCACGCTGCGTGCGGCTGAGCGCGCCGGACTTGCCGCAACGCTGGTGTGGCATGAGGCGCCGCACCGACTGGCGGGCGCGCTGGCGGACATGGCGGAAGCCTTTGGTGCCCGGCCGGCGGCGGTCGCGCGTGAATTAACGAAGCGGTTCGAGGAGATCCGGCGCGGGGAGCTTCCTGCACTGGCCGCATATTACGCGGCGACGGAAGCGCGCGGCGAAGTCACGATCGTGGTTGGCCCGCCGGTGCAGGACGACGTGGAGGATCTTGACGGACGGTTATGCGCCGCTCTGGCAGCGCATAGTGTGAAAGACGCCGCGGCGCTGGTGGCCGCGGCGACCGGGCTGCCGCGCAGGCTGGTGTATGCCCGGGCCATGGAGCTGGGCGCGGCGCGGTGAGGTGAGCCGCTGGAATGTCCGTTGGTTGCGGGGTGACCGGGCGCCACCTATAAGGCGCCGCCGCGGGCCGCAGCAGGAGAGGTGCCGGAGCGGTCGATCGGGACGGTCTCGAAAACCGTTGTACCCTTATGGGTACCGTGGGTTCGAATCCCACCCTCTCCGCCAATCTCATCGTGTCCGCTCCGGACATATAGGTGACGGAACGTTCCTAAGACCTAGGTGACAACGTCGTGCCGAACGGGTTGTCAATGGGTTGCAAGGTTGTCTGCCCCAGGTCGATGTAGCCCAGATCGCTGTGCATGAACCTGACGGGCCAAACGCCGTCGTCATCTTCCTTGAGGCCATCAACCTACCTCAGACGCCGCGTGATGGAGCCTTGAGTGTGAACCCAAAGTGTATTCCTCCTGGCAGTAAGAGTGAGGAGTAGAGCATGCGCATCACATCCAAAGGCCAGGTGACCATTCCGACCGACATTCGGGAACGGGCGAGTCTGCTGCCGCGGACGGATGTGGATTTCGACGTTGACAGCAAGGTCGTACGCATTGTTCGCGCCAAAGCCCGCAAGGGGGATGGTCGCGGCACTCGGCTGGTTGCCCACCTGCGCGGGCGTGGCAATGCCGCGATGAGCGCCGATGACATCATGGCGCTGATGCGGGATGACTGAATGATGGCGGTGCTGATTGACGCCAACGTTCTTCTCGACGTCGTGACCGAGGACGCGCGCTGGTTCGCCTGGTCGGCGTAGGTGAACGGAGCGAAGCCGATCATCACGACTCGTCATCAATCCAGTCGTCCAGGCCAAGGTGTCCGTCCGGTATCCGCAAATCGAAGATCTCGACGCCGCCTTGCCAACATCCCTGTTCGACCGCGGAGCCATTCCCTCTGAAGCGGCCTTCCTGGCGGGCGAGTCGTGCCTGGCTTACCGGCGCCAGGCGTTCGCGTCTGCTGGACTTATTGATCGGCGCCCACGCGGGTGCCACCGGTGGTTCGTACGGGTGGTGTTGCCCCCTGATGCACGGGAGGTGGTCGGCCAAGTCTGCATCAAGGTGCCGACCGACCGTACAGACCAACACCGACCCGCCGCTTGCGGACCGAGCGCTAACCAATCGGAGCGGTCGATCGTGCTCGCGGCCGGAAGAAGCAGATCGGCGTGAGCGAGGTCGCTGCAAGGTACTCATCCCTTTAATGGCGTGGCCCGCAAGGGAGAGTGTCGGCGCCGCTGGATCGTTCTTGAATGCGGCGAATGCATCGCGCAGTAAATTCCATTTGAACGACGTGACAGAAGCCAATAACCAAAAGCGAATGCCGAAGCGATTTAAGACAGGCCCCATGTCCACAGTGTTCCGCCAGAACGCCTTGAACGCAGGGAACTATGCCGTAACAGTTGCCCCGATTCTGGTGATCATCGTGATCGATAAGATCGCCGGAGCCAGCGCCACAGCTGACGACAGCGAGTGATACCTATTCCGCGAGATTGCGATAACTCCTCTTCAGGAAGGCTGCCCGTCTATCAATCGACCGGAAACCCAAAGATTTTCCCTTTTCCTTCCGTGACCCGTGCCGTCGCCAGACAGTGCCGCAATCTGCAGTGGCCGGTTGGCAGCCTCACTTGCTATCCCTGCGCCGCGCGAGGCAGACCTGCGGCGAAGGTCTTGCCCCCGGCTCCCAGCTAATCGACCGACCCAGCGGTCGGGAGTGCCCACTGCCAGCCAAAACAGGCGTCGCGAAACAGGCCGGACCTCGCGATCGTTCCCGACCGGCACGTGGTCGGTTACCGCGCCCTACCCGGATCTTACGTCCAGGACGCCAGCAAGCCCATTTCAACGGATCAAGGTCACGTTCGCGCATATTCGGATGGCGACGGACCACGATGGCGGGTTGCCTTGGCGGAACGTCACAGGACGGCGCGTGGTTCGGCAGCTGGCCGGTGATGTGAAATAGCCGGGCGACATCGTTGGCCGGAAGATTGAATGCGTCGCACCCGCCTATACTGTGCAG
>JASHQG010000366.1 GCA_030037665.1 Acetobacteraceae bacterium | reverse complement strand
CCCTGTTCCTCGCGGCCGGTGTCTGGTCGGTGGTCGCGCTGGTGGTGTGGATGGCGGTGCTTGGCGGTGTATTCCCGCTTCCGAGCCGGTTCGATCCGATAAGCTGGCATATCCACGAGATGATATACGGCTTCGTCGCGGCGGCGGTCGGCGGGTTTCTGTTGACCGCGATCGCCAACTGGACCGGCCGGCCCGCGGTGGCGGGCGGCACGCTGGCGACATTGTCGTTCCTGTGGCTCGCGGGGCGCGTGGTGTGCCTGGTGTCGACGTGGTTCCCGGCATGGGTCGGCGTCGTGGTGGATCTTGCGTTCCCGACCGCGTTGATGCTCGTGGTGCTGCGAGAGCTGACCGTCGGCAGGAACCGGCGCAACTATCCGCTGCTGGCGCCGCTCTTGCTGCTCACCCTCGCTGATCTCCTGATGCATCTGACCGCACTCGGTGTGGCGATCCCGGTCGGATTGGGCTGGCGGCTGGCGATGTTCTGTATCGTCGTGCTGGTGTCGGTGATCGCCGGGCGGATCGTGCCGGCGTTCACGCGCAACTGGCTGGCAGAGCACGGCAAGAGACGCCGGCCGACCGAGAAAGGGCCACTCGACCGGATTGCGTTGGGCGTGCTGCACGCTTCGTTGCTGTGCTGGGTGTTCGTGACGAATTCCGCGCTGGTCGGTGCCCTGCTGGTGGCAGCAGGCGTGCTGCATGTGTGGCGCCTGGCGCGCTGGCAGGGGCAGGCGACGGTGCGTGAGCCGCTGCTGTGGATTTTGCATCTCGGCTATCTGTGGCTGGGTGGGGGCACCGCACTGCTTGGCCTGTCGACAGTGTCGGATGCCGTACCGGCGGCTGCGGGTATCCATGCGCTGACAAGCGGTGCGTTCGGCACGATGATTCTGGCCGTCATGACGCGCGCGACGCTCGGACATACGGGGCGCACGCTGCGTGCGGATGCGGCGACCACGGTGTCGTATGGGCTGGTGACGCTGGCAGCGGTGTTGCGCGTCGTCGCCGCGTGGCCTGGACTGTGGACGATGGCTCTCCTGGAAGGCGCAGCCGCCGCATGGGTCGCGGCGTTCGCGCTCTTTGTTGCGCATTACGGACCCATGCTGGTGAGGCCGCGCAACGGCGCCTGAAACCGCCCGGGCGGTGCGCGCGGGCGTTGTCGCTGCCGGCCTTGCCGCGTCCTCGTTTTCAGCGCCATGATCTGCCATCCGCAAAGAACCACCGGGAGAATGGCCGATGACCAGCATGCCGGAACTTCGCCCGCTCGGCGAAACGCTCGGGACCGAGGCGCTCGGCATCGATCTTTCGAAACCCCTCGATGCGGACACGTTCACCTGGATCGCCGATGCTTTTGCCCAGCACCCGGTGCTGGTGTTCCGCGATCAGCATCTGAACGCGCCGGAACTCGCCGCGTTCGGCAGGCGCTTCGGCAAGCCCCGCCAGCATGCGCTGATCAAGTACCGTCACACCGATTGTCCGGAAGTGTCGTGGCTGACCAACGTCGATGACGAAGGCAAGGTCGACTGGTACGGCGTCAAGCGCGCCACCGACTGGCATACCGATTCAACATTCGAAGACGAGTTGCCGCTGCTGGCGATTCTGCACGCCAAGGAAGTGCCCCCAGAAAAAGGCGGGACGATGTTCACCGATATGCGCCTCGCCTACGACACGCTTGCGGATGATCGCAAGCACATGCTCTCCGGCCTGACCGCGCTGCACGGCCGCAGCATCGGGCCCGCCGGCGAAAAGCTTTACGGCGACTTCAAGGGGGTCACCGACAAGCAGTATCGAGACGTACGCAGGCCCGCGATCACGCACCATCCCGTCAGCGGGCGCCCGATCCTGTTCGTCAATCCGATGCACACTTATGGCTTCGTCGGCATGGAGCAGGAAAAAGCGTGGCCGCTGATCGAGGAACTGGCGAACCATGCCACACAGGAGCGGTTCGTTTACTACCACCGCTGGCGCGTCGGCGACGTGCTGATGTGGGACGAGCGCGCGACGATGCACCGAGGCGCAGGCGATTATGATCCGCAGCAGCGGCGGGTGATGTTACGGACGATTGTGTATCCGAACTGACGGACCCACTCCCCTTGTGAGGAGGTACGCAGAGACGGTGCCGGAGCGGGTAGCGCGTCATTGCGGCCAATGCTGTAGGCCGCGCAACCGTGGGTCCCGGAACTCGTCAGGACAACGCTGAACCATGCGCGTCATCCGGCAAGTGTCGGTCGCCGCGGCCGGTCGCTAACCTGCTACGGCGGTGAGGCGTTTCTCCATGGCCACCCAGGTCGGTTCGGCATGACCCGGGTGCGCGTGCCGCCTGACCTCGACGAATCCCGCGCTGGAGAACAGACGCCGGTTGTCCAAGAGCGCGAGCCGCGTGCCAAGATGCAGCCGCGGCAGCCCCGCTGCACGCGCCGTCTCCTCGGCCGCGGCGAGCAGCGCTCGCGCCAGACCGCGACGCCGCGACGCCGGCGCAACAGAAAGCCGCGCAACGTAGAGGCCCCCGTCCATCTCCGACCACATGATCGAGGCGACCGGCGCGCCCGCTTCCTCGGCCACCATGCCGCCGCCGCCGGCCGCGAGGTGCGCGCACACATCCGCCGGGGTCAGCCGAAGCGCCGAGGCCGGCGGATCAGTCGCGACCGACTGCTCGGCGAAGGCAGCGCGCACCAGTGCCGCGACCGCGGCGGCATCCTGCGGCGTGATGGGTCGCAACATGCGGCGCACAGTAGCCGCACCCTGCGTGCGCGCCTATCTTACGCGCATGCCCCAGACCCCCGCTTTCCTAGACCCCGGCCGCCCGCCGGTGCCGGACATCGTGATGCCGCGCGGCGTCGTCCCGTTTTATCTGCCGCGCCGGCCAGTGCGCGGCCGGCTGGTGCGTCTCGGCGTCCTGGCCGACGCTTTGCTCACCCGGCACGACAACCATCCCGCGGTCACCCGACTTGCCGGCCAGGCGCTGGCGCTGTCGGCGGCATTGTCGACCGCGCTGAAGTTCCGCGGCTCGTTCAGCCTGCAGACCAAGGGCGACGGCCCGGTCTCCATGTTGCTCGCCGACTGCACCGACGCCGGCGCGCTCCGCGGTTACGCCCGCGCCAACACCGACCGTCTCGCCACCCTTCTGGAACGCAGTCCGTCGCCGGCGGCTGGCGAGCTGCTCGGTGGCGGCTACCTCGCCTTCACCGTCGATCAGGGACCGGACCAGAACCGTCACCAGGGCATCGTCAGCATCGAGGGCGACAACCTCGCTGCCATGGCGCTGCACTATTTCGAGACCTCAGAGCAGATCCGATGCGCTGTGCACATCGCATGCGAACAGACGGCGGCAGGATGGCGCGCCGGCGCGCTGGTGCTGGAAAAGATCGCCGGCGCCGGCGGCATCGATCCGACCCTGGACGCCGATGCGCAGGAAGAGAGCTGGCGTACCGCAACCATACTCGCCGCCACGCTCACCGACTCCGAGCTCCTCGACGATCACCTCAGTCCAGAACGGTTGCTCTATCGTCTGTTCCACACCGAGGGCGTCGCGGTCGATCGCGCTCGCCCGCTGTCCTACGGCTGTCGGTGCTCGCGTGCACGGCTGTCCGGCATCCTGGAAAGCTTCTCCCGCGATGACCTGGACCACATGGCGGTCGATGGTAACATCGTTATGAAATGCGAATTCTGTAATGTCGATTTCCGTTTCGAGCGCGAGGAAGTACGCGGCGCCACTGCCTCGCCGCAACAACATTGACGCGCGCGCCTGATCAAGCACGAATTCTGCTTGCCATCCCGTACCGGAGCTCCGGCTGCATGAACGCCAGAGGCTTGACTCGCCGCGCATCATTTTTGTTGCCCTTGGTCCTCGCCGGCTGCGGGGGTGGGCAACCGATGGACTTTCCCGCGCTGCGCTATACCTATCTGCCACCGTTCCGGCTGAACGTGGCGAATATAGAGATCAATCAGCTTTTCGTGCCGTCCGGCATGCGGCCCGATGTGAGCCATCTCGATCCGGCGCCACCGGTCGATGCACTGCGGCAGATGGCGCAGGACCGGCTGATCGCGGTTGGCACGGCCAATACCGCCGTGTTCGCCATCACCAACGCATCGCTCACCAAGCGTGGCGAGGTCATCAGCGGCGAGATGACGGTTGAGCTCAGCATCGTCGGGCCGGACGGCGGGCGCCTTGGATTTGCACGCGCCGACGTGACGCGCCAGCGCACCGGCGGTACCGATGATCTGCCCGCCACGCTGTATGATTTTACCAAGGCGATGATGGATTCGATGAATGTCGAATTCCAGTATCAGTTGCAGCGCAACCTGTCCGAGTGGCTGATGACGGCATCGGCGGTGCTACCGCCCGTGCAGGCGCAGCCACTGCCGATGTCGCCCGGCGAGCCGGCGTCCCCGCCACCTGGTGCGGCACCCTACGCACCTGCACCCGTTCCGCCCGGCTCGCGCTGACCGGTTCTCAACGAAACCGCTACAGCCGGCGTGAGTGGCTTCCCGTTTGATCTGGCGGAGGAGACCGCGAACCGGGCCGGGCCAGTTCGCCTCCCAAGATAGGGAAGGCCTTGTCGCTTGTTGAGCGTGGCTTGCACGGTTGCGCCGTGTCAGGCAGATGGCGGCGTGCCGGGGACGCGCCCGTAGCTCAACCGGTTAGAGCTGGCGGCTCATAACCGTCTGGTTGCAGGTTCGAGTCCTGCCGGGCGCACCACGTTTCGGCCAGCAACGACCGTCTGCCGGCCTGCTACCGCGGTCGGCTCCGTTCCCATCCATCGGACCGACCTACCGGCGATGAGCAAGACCCGAGCGGAGCGCACCGTTGCCGCGGTCGCGACAGGCGTTGCCCAACGCCGCGCATCCGGCCCGCAGACCGACACCTCGTGGCGAGCGACCCCACGATATCAGCCTGATCGGGCAGACACATCCGCCTCGCCGCCAGGCCGCAATAGTCCCCACGCCCGCGCTCGATGGCCGCTGCGCAGGCGAACCGACCGATCGCCGGAGCGCGGGCGGCGCATTCGTCGCCGCTTCGGGGTTGCCGGGATGGTTGTTTTCCCTGCCGGGCGGACGATGTAAGACGGGCCGCAGGCGCAGCGCGGGACACCGCGTGACCTTCCGCGACGAATGTGACGGATGGACCGCAGCAATGCGGCCATGCCTGCATGGTCTGAATGGCCATGCCGGCCCGTTTCTCGCCGTGACGCGCCTGGCATCGAATTGCATGCGGAGTTCAGGGGACCATGCCGGCTTATCAGTACGTCTATGTGATGAAGGATTTGACCAAGGCATTTCCAGGCGGACGGGAGGTGTTCAAGGGCATCACGCTCGCCTTCCTTCCCGGTGCCAAGATTGGCGTGCTGGGCGCAAATGGTGCCGGCAAATCCACGCTGATGAAAATCATGGCCGGCATCGACACGGAATTTGGCGGCGAGGCCTGGGCCGCGGACGGTGTGCGGGTAGGCTATCTGGAGCAGGAGCCGCAGCTCGATCCGACCAAGACCGTGGGAGAGAATGTCGAGACCGCTTTCGCGGAGCTGAAGGCAGCTGTCGACCGGTTCAATGAAATCTCCAACAAATTCTCAGAACCGATGAGCGACGAGGAGATGAACGAGCTGCTCGCCGAACAGGCTGATCTGCAGACCAAGATCGATGCAGGGGATGCCTGGGACCTCGACCGTCGCGTTGAGATCGCGCTCGACGCGCTGCGCTGTCCTCCGGCGGAAGCGTTGGTCACCACGCTGTCTGGCGGTGAGCGCCGCCGCGTCGCGCTGTGCCGACTGTTGCTGGAACAACCGGACCTGTTGCTGCTGGATGAGCCGACCAACCATCTGGATGCGGAAAGCGTCGCGTGGCTGGAGCACACCCTGAGCGAGTACAAAGGCACGGTGATGATCGTGACCCATGACCGGTACTTCCTGGACAACGTCACCGGCTGGATCCTGGAGATCGAACGCGGGCGTGGTTATCCATTCGAGGGCAACTACTCGTCGTGGCTGGATCAGAAGCGCAAGCGGCTCGCGCAGGAAGAAAAGGAGGAGAGCGCGAGGCAGCGTGCTCTCGCGATGGAGCAGGAGTGGATCGCCGCATCGCCAAGGGCGCGGCAGGCGAAAAACCGCGCGCGCATCCAGCGCTACGAGGAGCTGCTCGCAAGGTCGCAGGAGCAAGGCGGCGGTGTGGCAGAGATCGTGATTCCGCCGGGCCCCCGACTGGGCAACGTGGTGATCGAAGCCGACATGCTCCGCAAGGGCTACGGCAATAACCTGCTGATCGAGGATCTTTCGTTCAAGCTGCCGCCCGGCGGCATCGTCGGCGTCATCGGCCCGAACGGCGCCGGCAAGACCACCCTGTTCCGCATGATCATCGGCCAGGAGAAGCCGGACGGCGGGTCGCTTCACATCGGTGAGACCGTTCGGCTGGGTTATGTCGACCAGTCACGTGATTCGCTGGATGCGGACAAAACGGTGTGGGAGGAGATCAGCGGCAGGGAGGATGTGATCTATCTGGGCAAGCGAGCGATCCAGTCGCGGGCTTATGTGAGCGCGTTCAATTTCAAGGGGACCGACCAGCAGAAGAAGGTCGGTATTCTCTCAGGCGGCGAGCGGAACCGCGTGCACCTCGCGAAGATGCTGAAGGCGGAGCACAACGTCATCCTGCTCGACGAGCCAACGAACGACCTCGACGTGGATACGCTGCGCGCGCTGGAAGATGCGCTGACAGAATTCGCCGGCTGTGCGGTGATCATCAGCCACGACCGATGGTTTCTGGACCGCCTCGCGACGCATATTCTGGCGTTTGAAGGTGACAGCCGCGTCGAGTGGTTCGAGGGCAATTTCGAAGCATACGAGGAAGACAAACGGCGGCGGCTGGGCGCGCATGCGACTGAGCCGCACCGGATCAAGTACCGGCCACTGGTGCGATGAGGTCGGGCCATCGTCAGCCGCGCGAGCCGTGCACCAATCCAACCGGCAATCGCCGCAGCAGACGATGCACCGGCACCGTTGGCCCCATCTTGCCCGGATCGTCGTCGTCGAGGGCGTCCCGTGCGCCGGCAAGCACGATGCCGTCAGGCAGCACCAGCTCGGTATCTCTCCAGACGCTGCCTGGAAACGTGATCACATCGCCCCTGCCAAGCAGTCCGGCCGGCAGTCGCGGTACGACAGTCAGCAGGACGGCGCCGTCGAGCGTGCGCAGGAACGCCACTAGATGTTCCGCGAAGCGCCCTCGCACCGCGACCGGCCGGTAATCCCCACGGGCAAACAGCAAGGGCGAGGCTTGCCGCAACGCGAGCGTACGAGCGATCACCGCCTGCTTGGCCCGCCCGTCCCGCCACGATCGCGCCAGTGCCGCGGGCGATTCGCCTGCCTGTAGCGCAGCGGCGCGTGGCGCAAAATCAACCGGACGCCGGTTATCCGGATCGACCAGGCTCAGGTCCCAGAACTCGGTACCTTGGAAGAAGTCCGGCACACCGGGCGATGTCAGCTTCAGCAGCGTCTGCGCCAGGCCGTTGATCGCGCCGGCCGGCCCGATGCGCATCGCGAAAGCAGCTGCCTCCTTCAGGAACCTGCTGGCTGGTGCCAGTAATGCCATGAGGAAGCCGTGCGCCGCGTCTTCATACGCCGCATTGGGCGCCACCCAGTCGGTTTCCAGCTTGGCTTCGCGCAGCGCCTTCCGTTGCCAGGCGGCGAGCCGTTCCGCGAATGCGGCCACGCCAGCGGCATCGTCCGCGTGCAGTGCCGTCGGCCACGCACCGACGATCATCTGATACAGCATTGCCTCGTCGCCGTTCGACGGCATCGTCGCGGTCGCCACGGAGCCTGGTTGCTTCAACGGCGCGTTGCTTTCCATCCATCGCCGCACGACGGCCTGCCATTCCTCCGCGAGTTCGCTCAGCGCCGCAAGCCGGGCGCGCACATCTTCGCCGCGCTTGTGGTCGTGCGTCGCCGTGGCGAGCATGGCGTCGGGAAACGCGGCGCGCCGCGCTGCGCACGCGGCGTGGAATGCCGTCGGTGCGCGGCCCAGACGCGCCGCATCAAACCCCACGTCGTTGCGCGACAGCAGCCGGCCATAACGGTAGAACGCGGTGTCCTCGACCGCCTTCGCCGCAACTGGCGCACTGAGGTGCTGGAACCGCCGTGTCGCGGTCCGGCGCCACACCGCGCCGGGTGCTGCGGGCTTCTCGCCGCCGAGCCACCGGCCGAGCAAATCCAGCACCGGATGCAGTGCGGCAGGGCTGCCCGCCTTGGCCGATTCCAGCGCTCGGACGAACGCGGCGTCGTCATCGGGCGAGCGCACACTGTCGCCGGCGTTGTAGGTCCGATAAACCGGGAAGTGCGTCACCAGCGCGAGCAGCGCGCGGCGGATCGCCGCCTCCGTGGTGTCCCGTGTCAGCGGGTCGAGGCGGGCCAGGCGATGCAACGCCGACGCGGTCGCGTCGAGCTGCGCGTTGAAGCTCCTTCGCAGGATCTCCGCGCGTGCGTGCTGTTCCTCGATCTGGAAATCGGCGGGGCGGCCGCTGACCGCGGACCAGAAGAAGGCCAGCGACTGTTCCGCCGCGACGTCGTGCTGCAACGCGCTGGCCTGATCCATGAAATCGTAGCCGGTCGTGCCGTCGACCGCCCAATCGCACGGCAGACGCTCGTTCGCACCGAGGATCTTTTCGACGATCAGCCATGCCGGGCCACGCGGCGCCGACGTCGGGCGCTGGGCAGCCAGTGTGTCCAGCCGCGCACGCAACGTGCGACAGTAGCCCGGCGGATCGGAGAGGCCATCGATGTGGTCAATGCGCAGTCCGTCGATGAGGCCTTCGGCGTAGAGCCTGAAGATGGTGGCGTGTGTGGCTTCGAACACGACCGGGTCTTCGATGCGCAGTGCTGCGAGGCCGTTGATGTCGAAAAAGCGCCGCCAGTTGATCTCGTCACCGGCGGTGCCCCACCACGCGAGCCGGTAGTGCTGGCGCTCCAGCAGCCGATGCAGTCGGCTGCGCCCCTCATCAGAGGCGGGATTGTACGCAGCGGTCCCTTGCTTCGCGACTTCGGCGAGA
Source organism: Acetobacteraceae bacterium (assembly GCA_030037665.1). Classification (GTDB taxonomy): domain Bacteria; phylum Pseudomonadota; class Alphaproteobacteria; order Acetobacterales; family Acetobacteraceae; genus JASHVB01. The sequence continues at coordinate 4,092 of JASHQG010000366.1, read as the reverse complement.
TCGTGTTCGGCGATCGGCCATGCCAAATCGAAGTAGCGGATGACACCGACATCTGCATCCACCCGCAGCTCACCGGCGGCTAGCGCCTCGCCGTACGGACGCCCGAGGAACGGTGCCAGTACCTTGCCGTGCAGCGCGGGATCGGCCGGTTCCCAGTCGATGTCGAAGAAGCGCGCGTAGCGGCTGCCCCGGCCATGTCGCAGCACGCTCTGCCACCACGGATTATCACCGCCACCGACCGCCATGTGGTTCGGCACGATATCGACGATCAGGCACATGCCGGCATCGCGCAGCACCGCGACGAGCGCGCGCAGCCCGGCTTCGCCGCCGAGCGGGTCACTGACCCGCGTCGGATCGATGACGTCGTAGCCGTGTATCGATCCCGGCCGGGCAGTGAGGATCGGCGAGGCATAGAGATGCGATATCCCGAGCGCCGCCATGTAAGGCACGACACGGGCAGCGTCCGCAAAGGTGAAGCCCTTGTGGAGTTGTAGCCGCATGCTCGCGCGCAGATCGTGCGGCACGACAGAAACCGAGCCTGGGTCAGTTCGCGGCCCGCGGGGCCGCAACAATCCCCGGCGGGACATTGCTTCGGCACCGCGAGCCTCGTGATGGCAGAATACGCCTCACTCTCTGGGCCGCTCCTCGGCCAGCGCGGCGATCCGCCGCGCTGCCGCGGCGCCGCGCAACAGCATGTCGACCCGGCCCGGCGTACGCCGGCGCCAGTTCGGGTGCCCGTCGATGGTTCCGGGCAGGTTCGGTTGCTCCTGCTGGCCGAGCACGTCCTCAACGGGCGCGACGCAGAGCGGCGACGGCGTGCGGCTGATGAACCGCAACGCGGCATCCACCACGGCATCGGGTGCATCCGGCGGCGGCGGGTCGCCTTCACCGACGCCCTCGGTGACGAAGCTGTGCCACAGCGCCGGGCGCTCGGCCGCGCGTTCCGCAGCCACGCTTTCGGCTCGCACACCCTCGCCCAGCCGCCCGAGATCTGCGCGCACCGCGATATCCGTACCTCGCCACCAGCCGGCGACGGTTGGCAGATCGTGTGTCGTGGTCATGGCGACCGCCAGCCGATCCCACGCACGTGGCGTTGCGAACCCGCCCTGGCCGTCGCGCTCGAACCACAGCACCCGCATGCCGTGGACGCCGGCGAGCGCCAGCGTCTCCCGGAACCCCGGTGGTACGGTACCCAGGTCCTCGCCGATCACCACGGCGTTGTGCCGCGCCGACTCGAGTGCGAGCAGTCGCAGCAGGTCCGCGACCGGGTAGGTCAAATAGGCGCCGTCGGCCGGATCGGCGCCCTCCGGCATCAGCCAGAGCCGCGTCAACCCCATGGCGTGATCAATCCGCACACCCCCGGCATGGCGCAGCGCCGCGCGCAGCGTGGCCAAAAATGGCGCGAACCCGCCCTCGACGAGTGCCCGCGGTGAGAAGGTGGTCAGACCCCAGTTCTGCCCGCGTGGGTTGAACAGGTCGGGCGGTGCGCCAATCGAGAGCCCGCCAAGGATATCGCGCTGCCTGCTCCAGGCGTGGCTGCCGGTTGCATCCATGCCGACCGCGACGTCGCCGATCAGCCCCAGGCGCATTCCCCCCTCGCGTGCGCGCGCGGCTGCCGCGGCGATCGAACGGTCGGCGATCCATTGCAGAAACGCGTGGAACAACACCTCCCGCGCATGCGCAGCCGCAAACGCCGCCACCGTGGCGCTGGCTGGATCGCGCAGGTCGACCGGCCAGCGCCGCCAATCATGTTCCGGCATCTGAGCCGCGTGCAGCGTTTCAAAGCGGGCATGCTCCAGCAGCAGCGTACCGCCATCGGCGCGAAAACGGGCGAAGTCGGCACCGAGCGGTGAGGTGCTTTCCGGCCCGTCCGCAATGTCATCGAACAAGGCCCGAAACAACGCGAGTTTGGCATCCGCGGACTGCGGCCAGTCGATCAGCGGCAGTGCCTCCAGCTTGGCGAACGTCTCCGCCAGCCCAGCATCATGGAGTGCCTGCGCGACGCGCTCCTCGCCAAACACGAGAGCCGGCGCCGCATGCAGCGGGTTCAGAAACAACCGGCTGGAGGGCGAATAGGGCGCGAAGCGCTCGGGGTGGGCGGAGAACAAGGCGTGCATCGGGCTGAGGACCAGGGCGTCGGCGCCGCTCAGCGCGGCGGACTCCGCCAGGCTGGCGATGCCAGCGGCATCGCCGATACCGCCGTCGCCCGCTGACCGCAGTCCGTAGACCTGCGCTGCGAGGCCCCAGAGCCGGGCGTCGGGCACCACGTCCTCGATCATTCGGCATTGCGCCGGAGCAATCGCCAACACGATTTGCCGGCCGCCGATCTGAAGGCGGTGGTAGCCGGTTTCCGGAATCGCCGGCACACGCAACCGGCCCCGCGCCGGCATCAGCGTGACGGTGCGCGAGCCGCCGCGTTCGAGTTGCAATTCAGCGGTCTGCGGATCGCCGGCACCGAGATCAAGCCGCGTTGGTCGGCCCGTGGTCGCCGTGACCAGCGGCGGGAGATCCTCCAGTGCCGTGCGACGAGCGACGAGTCTGCGGCTGTTCGCGGCCCGGCCGCGCGTGTCGGCAGGCAGACCGAGCGCCGCGAGGATCGCGCGCAGCACGTCCGGTTGCACGACATGCGGACGGCCGGCGTAGTCCTGCCACTCGACTTCAATGCCCGCGCGGCGGGCGAGGTCACGCAGTGCCTCGTCGCTCATGACACCCCGTTGTGCCTCCTCCGGCCTCTCACAAAGTGAGCCGAAGTGCGATAGTCGGTATGCCGCGTGGCTGTCATGCCGAGAAGTCCAGAAACGCCGCCGTGCAGTGGCCCGGCAACGCATTGGGGAAGAGGTCCACGCTCGCGAAGATCAAGCGTCCGGACGGGCGTTCCATTGGCACCGGCGCGGCATCGAGGTTCGTCGCGATGGTCAGCGTCGCGCCGTCTCCAAGCCGCCACGAAGCGATGACTGCCTTGCGATCAAGCACACGCGCCTCGAGGCCGCGCGCACCGTGCAGACGCGGCATGATGTGGCTCCGGCGGAGCGTGATCAGCCGGCGGTACAGCGCTTCGCGTGTCACACCGTGCTGTGGGTCGGGGCGTGGGACGGACGTTTCGAACGTCGCCGGATCGTTTGGGTCGGGGATCCGCGCACGCCTGTCGGGATCGGCGAAGTCGGAGAAGCGGGCGAACTCGTTGCGACGGCCCTCGCGCACCGCGCGCGCGAGCTCGTCGCGATGGTCGGTAAAAAACAGAAACGGAAGCCGGCTCGCGGTCTCCTCACCCATGAACAACAGAGGGATTTGCGGCGACAGCAGAAGCAGGGTGATGGCAGCTTCCAGCGCGGCAGGCGGCACCAGTGTGGTCAGCCGTTCGCCGAATGCGCGGTTGCCGATCTGATCATGATTTTGCAGGAACAGGACATGGGCGGTTGGCGGCAGATGCTTGCTGGGGCTGCCACGCGCGCTGCCAAGGTAGCCGCAGAACTCGCCCTGGAACGCCCAGCCTTCCGCCAGGCAGCGCGCCAGCTTGTCGGCGGGACGATCGGCGTAATCGGCGTAATAGCCGCTTGACTCGCCGGTGAGCAGGGCGTGCAGCGCATTGTGGCCGTCGTCGTTCCACTGCGCGTCCACATCACGCCGAAGATGGGACTCATCGTTGTGGTGTTCCAGCACGAGGTGCACATGGCGGCCCGGCCCGATCTCGGCGCGCACGGCAGCGGCCATTTCATCGATCCAGCTCTGGTCCTCGATGGCGTGCACCGCATCCAGCCGCAGGCCATCGAAGCGATACTCCAGCAGCCAGTAGAGCACGTTCGAGGTAAAGAACGAACGGACCTCCGGGCGACGGAAGTCGATCGCAGGGCCCCAGGGTGTTTGATGGCTGTCGCGGAAAAAGTGCGGCGCGTACGAGTGCAGGTAGTTACCGTCGGGACCAAAATGATTGTAGACGACGTCAAGGAAGATCATCAGCCCATGGTCGTGCGCCGTGTCGACCAGCGCCTTCAGATCATCGGGCGTGCCGTAAGCCGAGTCCGGCGCGTAGGGCAGGACGCCGTCGTAACCCCAGTTGCGGCGGCCAGGAAAATCGTTAATCGGCATGAGCTC
>JASHQG010000365.1 GCA_030037665.1 Acetobacteraceae bacterium | reverse complement strand
GGGAATGGATGCCGCCCGACGATTGCTTCCGGCAATCCGAGCTCGCGACCAAGCGCGCGAACCTCGTCCTTAAACAGCTCGCGCAAAGGCTCGACCAGGTTCATGCGCATCCGTTCGGGCAGCCCGCCAACATTGTGATGCGACTTGATTGTCACCGACGGCCCACCCGTGAACGACACGCTTTCGATCACGTCCGGATAGAGCGTTCCCTGCGCCAAATAATCCGCCCCGCCAATCTTCGCCGCTTCCTCCTCGAACACGTCGACGAACAGGCGGCCGATGGTCTTTCGCTTGGCCTCAGGATCAACAATGCCGTCCAGTGCCTCCAGGAACAAATCCGAGGCGTTACGGTGCACCAGGCGAATGTTGAACCGGTCACGGAATGTCGCGACCACTTCCTCTGCCTCGTTCTGCCGCAGCAGGCCGTGATCGACGAAGATGCAGGTCAACTGCTCGCCGATCGCCTCATGGATGAGGACCGCGGCAACGGCCGAATCGACGCCCCCCGACAACCCGCAGATGACCCGACCGCGGCCGACCTGCGCGCGGATGCGCGCAATCGCGGCAGCGCGGAAGCCGGCCATCGTCCAGCTTCCGGACAGGCCCAGCACGCCATGGGTGAAGTTGCGCAACAGCCGGGCACCGTGCGGTGTGTGTACCACCTCGGGGTGGAACTGCACGCCGTAATAGTGCCGCGTGTCGTCGGCGATTGCCGCAAACGGCGCACCGTCCGACACACCCACCACGCGGAAGCCCGGCGGCAGCTTCGTTACACGGTCGCCGTGGCTCATCCATACCCGCTCGCGCGCGCCTTTCGGCCAGACGCCAGAGAACAACGCGCAATCGTCGGTCACGTCGACAAAGGCCCGGCCGAATTCGCGATGGTCGGACGGTTCCACCGCACCGCCGAGCTGCTGACACAGCAATTGCTCGCCGTAGCAGATGCCCAGCACCGGCACGCCGAGGTCGAACACGACGGATGGTGCAAGCGGCGCGGCGGCCTCGTGCACCGAGGCCGGGCCGCCGGACAGAATGACGCCGCATGGCCGCCAGGCGGCGATGCGGTCCGGGTCGACGTTGAACGGCCAGATCTCGCAATAGACGCCGGACTCACGCAGCCGGCGGGCAATGAGCTGCGTCACCTGGCTGCCGAAGTCCAGGATCAGCACATGCTCTTGGCCGGTGCCCTGATCAGGCAGTGAATCGGGCATGGGGAGAAGGTCCCTGCATGATCCCCGGGCTTGGACCACGGCGGCAACGACGATGCAAGGATGCTCTCAGATTCGCAGCACGACCCGCTCGCGCGCGCCTTCCGCCGCGGCACGGTACGCGTCCTTCGCGCGGTCCAGTGTGAAGCACGCCGCTTCGTCCACGGCGAACGGCCGCAGCTTGCCGCTCTCGAAGCCGGGCAGCAGGCCGCGCAGAAATGCAGCCGACGCGGCCGCGTCCAGCGCCAGCGTGTCGATCCCAAAATAACTGTGCCGGGCGCGATAGAATCCAAAGATATCGAACGGCACCTGCCGTTCGCGTGTGGACATCAGCACGTGCCGTGCGCCATGCGCCATTGCCGCGTTCGCCGCCGCAAAGTACGGGCTGCCAACGGTGTTGATCACCAGGTCTGCGCCGTGCCCGCCCGTTTCGGCACGCACGACTTCCGCGATGTCGTGCGACGACGAGTCGATCATCCGCACCGGCACGTCATCTGGCCCGGCGAATCGTTCGTCGCGACGCACCACGCCGAACACCCGAGCGCCGTGCAACGCCGCGATTTGCGCCGCGGCCTGGCCCACTTTGCCGTTCGCCGCCATGATCAGCACGACCTCGCCCGGGCATGGCAGCCGTGCTTCGTGGTAGCTCAGCGCCGCGGTCACAAAGGGCACGCCCAGACTGCCGGCCTCGGCCAGCGACAGGCGCGCGGGCTTTGGCACCGCGGCGGCGCCTGGCACCACAAGGCGGCTGGCGTGCGAGCCGTCGCGCGTGATGCCCAGATCGCCGCCCGCGCCGAAAACCTCGCGGCCGATGAGCTCTGGCGGACCTTCCAGCACCAGGCCCGCCCATTCGCGGCCGGGTGTGCGCGGGAATACCGCCTGCGGCATCACGCCCATGGTGGCGCGAACATCTGACGGGTTCACGCCGGCATAGCGCACGTCGATCAACAGATCATCCGCACCACGCGGCAAGTCGACGTCCGGCCCGATCGGCAGATCGAGCGCATCGAGGTCCGCGACTTTCCGCAACACGCGCAATCGGGGCATACCGCGCATTTCGCGGCCTGCTCGAGCGGTGTCAACAGCGTGAGCATAACCGCGTCAGGTGGTCGCGGCGGCGCACGATGTCCGGACGGTTGGTTCCCCCCTTGCCCAGCCGGGCGAGTAGCGAGCCGCACGCCGATACGGTGCGATCGTGGCCGGCGCGCGCGGTAGAGCGGAAATCCGCAACCGCATCCTCTCGCGCCGCCGGTGCCGCTGCGCTGGCGGGCATCGGCCGCGCCCAGAGCCCCTCCCTGATCAGGCAGGCCTCTGACGGGGTGCGACGATGCGCAAGGGGCGTGCCGCGGCGGTCCGGCGATCGTGGCTGGCGGGACGATGCCTGGCACGGGGAACAATGGCAGGATTCCAGCCGTTCCCACGCTGTCGGCTGCGAGAACGCCGGTTCTGCGCCTCCGCGACGGAACTCTGTCTGCCCGCTGCAAGCGCTTCGGGGGAAAAACACGCCGCAACTCGCACGAACTGATTACGAGCCAGTCGCCGCATATACGATTGCCGTGGTCGAGAAACCGTGGCTGGTTGGCCGGCACTCACCGGCGTCCTACTTTCATCACCGATGGTCGACCTCGTCCAGTCTCCGGGCACACTCCCCCCAGGCCAGCGCGTTTACGCGGTGGGCGACGTGCATGGCTGTCTCGACCGCCTGGTGGCGATGCATGAACTCATCGCCGAAGACCTCGCCACCCGCCCGATTGCCGAAGCAACCCTCATTCATGTCGGCGACCTCGTCGATCGCGGGCCCGAGACCGCGCAGGTCGTGGAATGGCTCCGCGCCGGCCCGCCGGTGCCCGCCCAGCGCTTCGTCAACCTGATGGGCAACCACGAGGAGATGATGCTGGCCGCCGTGGCCGGCCTCGACGAAGGCTCGGCCGAGCTGTGGATGCGAAACGGTGGCGCCGAGTCGCTGCACAGTTGGGGCGTGCCTCGCACGGCGGGACCCGCCGAATGGGCCGCCCGCATGCCTATCCCCCACCTGATCTTCCTGCGCGACCTCGCTCTCAGTTGCCGTATCGGCGGCTACCTGTTCGTGCACGCTGGCATCCGTCCCGGTGTGCCCCTGGACCGGCAGACGCGGCAGGACCTGCTGTGGATCCGCGAACCGTTCCTGTCATCGGCGCGGGACCATGGCGCCGTGGTGGTGCATGGCCACACCCCGAAGCACGACCCGACGGTGAAGGCGAACCGCATTGGCATTGATACCGGTGCCGTGATCGGCGGCGCCCTGACCTGTGTGGTATTAGAATCAAATCGACTTGGGTTCTTCCACACGTGAACATGCGTTGCGACCGCCGCCTGCGCCGCGTACCGGCAGGCCCATGAACCGAATCACGCCCGGCGACCCGCCGCAGCCTGACCAACCGGACGCCGATGTCGCCGCGGCCGTCCGCAGTTTGGCCAACACAACGGTCCTGGTGATCGGCGACGTGATCCTTGACCGCTACACCTACGGTGAGGTCGAGCGCATCAGCCACGAAGCACCGGTCCCGATCCTCAGCGTCACCCGCGAAGTTGCGCTGCCCGGCGGCGCCGGCACCGTCGTCCGCAATCTGACGGCCCTCGGTACGGCAGTCGCGTTCATTTCGGTGCTTGGCGACGACCAGGCCGGGGCCGACCTCACCGGGCTGGTTGGCGGCCAGCTCGGCGTCGAGCCGTGGCTGCTGGTCGAGGGTGGCCGCACCACCGCCATGAAAAGCCGCTTCCTTGCCGCCGGTCAGCAATTGTTCCGCGCCGACCGCGAGGACAGTCAGCCGGTCACTTCACGCCTGGCCGAACGCATGCTCCGCATCGCCGGCGACGCTATGGCGGCCACCACCGTCACCGTGCTGTCGGACTACGGCCAGGGCGTGCTGGCCGGTGACGTGCCCGCCCAGCTCGTGGCCATGGCGCGTGACATCGGCCGCAAGGTGATCGTCGATCCACGCGGCGCGGATCACGCCCGCTACGCCGGCGCCGACATCATCATGCCGAACCGCCGCGACCTGGCGGCCGCCACGCGCATGCCGGTCGATTCCGAAGCCGCGATTGTCGCCGCCGCCACCAGGCTGCGTGAGGCGCATAGCTTCGGTGCCGTGCTGGTCACGCAGGGCAATGACGGCATGACCCTGGTCGATGACGCCGGTTGGCGGCATTTCCCCGCCGAGGCCGCCGAGGTGTACGACGTGTCCGGGTCCGGCGACACCGCGCTGGCGACGCTCGCGGCGGCCATGGCGGCCCGGCTCGACATCGACATGGCCGTGCGTCTCGCCAACCTCGCCGCCGGTGTGGTCGTCGGCAAGGCCGGCATCGCGGTGGCGCGCCAGGCGGAATTGCTCGCCGCGCTGACCCCCCAGCGCAGCGCGCTCCGCAAGATCGTCCCGCGCGAGGAGGCGGCAGAGCAAGTGGAGCGCTGGCGCCGCCGCGGCTGGCGCGTCGGCTTCACGAATGGCTGTTTCGACCTGTTGCACCCCGGGCACGTGCACCTCCTGGAGGAAGCGCGTTCGCGGTGCGACCGCCTCGTGGTGGGGCTGAATTCGGATGCGAGCGTGGGCCGGCTGAAGGGACCACCGCGTCCGGTTCAGCCGGAGGCCGCGCGCGCCGCCGTGCTGGCGAGCCTCGCCAGCGTCGATCTGGTGGTGGTGTTTCAGGAAGACACGCCCGAGGCGCTGATTGCGGAGCTCCGCCCCGACCTCTTGATGAAAGGTGCAGACTACAAGCTCGACGAGGTGATCGGCGCCGATCTGGTGCGCGGCTGGGGTGGCGAGGTCGCTCTGGCCGATCTGCTGCCCGGGCACTCGACGACCGCGACCCTGGCAAGAATACGCGCATAAATTCTCCCCTCTCCGTGGGGAGGGGATTTTGCGGGCAGCGCGAGGTTCGGATCACACGTCCGATCCGCCCGTTGGTCCTCTCGCGTTAAAGGGGGATAGAGGATGAAAGCTGTTCTTCTCACCCAACATGGCGGCCCGGAGAACCTTCGGCTCGGAGACGCGCCCGACCCGGTCGCCGGACCGGGTGACGTTCTGATCGACATCCACGCCGCCAGCATCAATGCGGCCGACTACAAGGTCCGGCTCGGCAGTTACGATAGCAAGCTCAGATTTCCCTACATTCTGGGCCGCGATTTCTCCGGCGTGGTCAGCGCGCGAGGCGCCGGCGTCACCGATTTTGCGGTCGGCGATCCCGTGTTCGGCGTGCTCAACGCCGGCACCGAGGGTACCTACGCCGAGAAACTGGCGGTGAAGGCAGCGATCGTCGCGCACAAGCCCGACCGCCTTACGCACGCTGAGGCCGCGGCGATGGCGCTCATCAGCATCACCGCGGAATGGGCGCTTGAGGACACGGCGCGGCTGCAGCGCGGCGAGACCATCCTCATCACCGGCGGCGCCGGTGGTGTTGCTGGTTTCGGTATTCAGCTCGCGAAACATATTGGTGCGACGGTGATCACCACCGCCAGCGCGGCGAACCTCGACTATGTTGAGGGCCTCGGGGCCGACCGCGCGATAGACTATCGAGCTGAGGATTTCAGCAAAACGATCAGCGGCTGCGACGTCGTCTTCGATACCGTCGGCGGCGACGTGCGTCCTGGCTGTTATAACGTGTTGAAGTCGGGCGGACGGTTGGTCTGGGTGGCGCCCGCGCCACCTGGCTTCCAGGTCCCGCGAACCGACGTCCAGACGCTCCGTCCGGCTGTCGCACGCGACCGTGCACACTTGCAGCGCATGGTGCAGCTCGTTGAAGCCGGCGCAGTGAAGCCGCCGCCGCTGACGCTTTACAAGCTCGCCGACGCCGCCGCAGCGCATCGCGTCAGCGAAGGCCGGCACCTGCGTGGCAAGCTGGTGCTGCAGGTCCGTCCCTAGCATCACCATTGGACGCTCGGTGCCGGACAGGAAAGCAACGCGGCATGGTCGGGCTTGACCCGGCCATATCGGACGGGGCCGATGCACGTCGTCTGGTTCATCGAGATGCCTCGGTGGCGCAGCCAGCGCCCCTCGCACCCGCCTGCGGCCGCGGCTTTCCAGTATGAATGACACCTGATAACGAGCCAACGATGCACAGCATCGAATCCCGCAGATCCTGGTTCATCGCCTGGACGGCGCTCGCCGCGATGTCGGTCTCGTACGGGGCGCCACAGGTCGTCGTGGTTGCGTTGAAGCCGATTGCCGACAGCCTGGGTGATGCCCGCTCGCTGCCCGCACTCGCCTATTCGCTCGCCTGGCTCGGCACCGGGGTGGGTGGTCTCGTCATGGGGCGCATTGCGGGAAGGATCGGCGTGCGCTGGACCGTTTCCTTCGGCGCTTTGATGGTCGCCGCCGGCCTGATGATCTCGAGCGGCGGCAGGGTCTGGCAGCTCATTGTCGGTCATGGCGTATTCATCGGCCTGCTTGGCAACGGCGGGCTGAATGCACCGCTCTACGTCTATGTCAGCCGCTGGTTCGACCGCCGTCGCGGCACGGCGCTCGCCCTGATTTCCTCCGGCCAGTACGTCGCCGGCATGATTTGGCCGTGGATCTTCGCGCACGCGATCGGCGCAATCGGCTGGCAGCACACGATGCACACGTTCGCGGTGTTCGAAGCCCTGACCGTCGCGCCGATGGGACTCGTCGCGCTCCGCGAACCGCCTGAACCTGCGGTGGCGACGCTTGCCACCACCGGTCCGCGCGCCGGCCAACCCGTACTGGGCCTGCGCCCCAATCTCGTGTTGCTGATGCTTGGCCTGGCCGGTTTTTGCTGCTGTGTGCCGATGGCGATGCCGCAGGGCCATCTCGTCGCGTTCTGCAGCGACCTCGGTATTCGTTCGACCCAGGGCGCCGCCATGCTGTCGTTGCTGCTCGGTAGCGCCTTCGTCAGTCGACAGTTCTGGGGCTGGCTATCGGACCGTGTCGGCGGCCTGCTGACAATCTTCGCCTGTTCCGCCGCGCAGCTGACGGCGATGAGCGGGTTCCTGCTGACCCAGAACGAGCTCGGCCTGTTCGTCGTCTCCGGCTTGTTTGGCCTCGGTTTCAGCGGACTGATCCCGGCCTATGTGCTGGCGGTCCGCGAGTTGTTCCCTGCCGCCGAAGCGAGCTGGCGGGTGCCATGCGTGCTGTTGTTTTCCGGCTCCGGCATGGCGGCGGGTGGCTGGCTGGCCGGCTGGATCTTCGATCGCAGCGGTTACTATGCCATCGCGTTCGGCGCCGGCATGGCATTCAACGTGGCCAATCTGCTGATCATCGGCCTCTTGTTAGTGCAGTTCCGCCAGGTACGGCGTCTTGGCCTCGCCGCCGCGGCAGAGTAATTCCGCCGCCCGGTCGGATCTGCCGCGCCGATGTTGCTGTGGTAGAATCTGCCTCGGCGCAGCACAGTCGAGGGAGGCGGAGCATGGGACGGATTGCATTGGTGACGGGCGGAACGCGGGGAATTGGCGCCCAGATCAGCCGCGCCCTGCAAGCACAGGGCCGCACCGTCGTTGCCGGCTATGCCGGCAATCACGAGGCCGCCGAGGCCTTCCAGGCGGATACGGGCATCCGGACATGGAATTTCGACGTCGGCCACTTCGATGCGTGCCAGGAGGCGACCGCGGCCATCGCTGCCGAAGTCGGACCGATCGAGATACTGGTTAACAACGCCGGCATTACCCGCGACGGCACGCTCGCCCGGATGACGCGTGAGATGTGGGACGCTGTCATCGATACAAACCTCGGTTCCTGTTTCAACATGTGCAAGCTGACTTTTCCCGGCATGCGCGAGCGCAAGTTCGGTCGCATCGTCAATGTCGGCAGCATCAATGGTCAGGCGGGACAGTACGGCCAGGTGAACTACGCCGCGGCGAAGTCGGGCATTCACGGGTTTACCAAGGCGCTGGCGCAGGAGGGCGCGCGCTTCGGCGTCACCGTCAACGCCATCGCGCCGGGCTATGTAGATACCGACATGGTTCGTGCCGTGCCGGGCGAGGTCCTGCAGAAAATCGTGGCGCGCATCCCGGTCGGACGGCTGGGCCGCGCCGAGGACATCGCGCGCGGTGTTGCCTTCCTGACCGCGGACGAGGCCGACTTCATCACCGGCTCCACGCTGTCGATCAACGGCGGGCAGCACATGTACTGATTGCTGATATCCTGTGCGGCTGTTGCGGGGGCCAAGCTCGCTCCGCAGTTCGCTGCAGGGGGTGGCCCCGTGCGACGGCCTGGCGCCGACGGATACGCCACGTGCTGCGCGCACCCGCCGCGGCACGCGGACAACCGCGCAGAGTGCCGTAGCGGAGCGCCCCCTCAAGACGCGCGTTCGGAGAATGTTTTTTCAAATCCCTGCAAGAGAATGCCAGGTCTTCGCTATTTCCTCGTGTCGTCTTGCCTGGATCGAAGAGAGTCCTTTCATTTCTCCGCGCATCAGCCGCGGAGAGGCGCCGCCCATGTCCCGCATTTACGTCCTGCACGAGAATCCCGCCTGGCTGCCGCCGCTCGCTGCGGCATTCGACCAGCGCCGCCTGCCATGGACCGAGTGGTTTTTACACCACGGCACCTTCGACCTTGCCGCCCCGCCGCCTGAGGGCGTGTTCTACAACCGGATGAGCGCGTCCTCGCACACACGCGAGCATCGCTACAGCGCTGAACTGACCGCCGCAGTGCTGGCCTGGCTGACCAGCCACGGTCGCCGCGTGGTGAACGGGGCCGGCGCGCTCGACCTCGAGATCAGCAAGGTCCGCCAGTACGCCGCACTCGCGCTTCATGATGTGGCCACGCCGCGCACCGTGCTGGTTGCCGGCCGGGAGCAGATCGTGAGCGCGGCGCGGCAGCATTTCCCTGATGCCCCGATCATTCTGAAACCCAACCGCGGCGGCAAGGGACTCGGGGTGCGTCTGTTCCTGGCGGCCGACAGCCTTGCCACTTATGTTGACAGCGACGATTACGAGCACCCGGTTGATGGGCTGCAGCTTCTGCAGGAATACGTGCGGGCCCCGCGGCCCGTGATCACCCGCGCCGAGTTCGTCGGCGGCCACTTTCTCTACGCGGTCGAGGTGGACACCACGGAGGGTTTCGAACTCTGCCCCGCTGACGCCTGCGCCATCGGCGACGCGGTGTGCCCGGTCGGCGAATCACCGCGACAGAAGTTTGAAATCGTCGACGGCATCGACGCGGCGTTGCGGTTGCGGCTGGAACGCTTCCTCGCCAATGCTGGGATCGAAGTGGCCGGCATCGAGTTCATCAGCGATGAGTCCGGCCGGACACTGGTGTACGACGTCAACACCAACACGAACTATAATGCGGACGCGGAGGAGCGCGCCGGTCGCGCTGACACGTCCCGTTCAGGTCCGGGTGCGATCGCGGCCTTCCTCGGCGCGGAACTGGCCCGTCTGCCAATCGCCGCTTAGCGCGCAGGGCTACCGTTACGCCAAGGCCGTAAGCCCGCAGTCTCGATCTGCTGCGCGCGTTGAGCCCGCCCCGGATTACCTCGGTCTTACGGACTGGCAACACGGCTTGCACGCGCCACCTCGTTACCAGGCCTTCATTGCTCTGTACGCTTCGGTCGGTTCCGTTCCATCGGGAACTGCATTAGGTTCCCGTTGCTCATGCGCCGCTCGCTTCTCCTCACCGTCATCGCATGCCTGACCGCCTCGCCCGCTTTCGCGCAGGTGACGGTCGATCTGCGTGCGCTCGACGCTCTGCCGCATCGCCCATCCGCGTCCGAGCCGGCACGGCGCCCGCTTCGGGCGCGAAAGCGCGTCGAGGCCGTCCATCGGCCCGCTCCGCCGCTCCCGAAACCACCCGCCCCGGTTGCCGCGCAATCAGCTCCATCAACCGTGCAACCGGCTCCGTCAACCGCGCCAGCCGCTGCGTCAACCGCGCAAGCGGCTTCATCGACCGTGCCGCACCCGCCCGCTGCGACGTTGCCCGCTAGGCCGCCGGCGGTCGCGAGCATTCCGCCGGTACAGCCGCCGCCCGCGCCGGCCAACCTGGCACCGCCTCCCGCCCCGCCTGTCGCCGCCGCGGCCAAGACTGTCGCAGCGACAGTCCCGGCCGGTCTGCAACTGACGTTTGCGCCTGGCGAGTCCGATCTGAGCCCAGACAGCGCCGCTGCCATCAAGCGGTTCGTCCAGGCCAGTCCCACCGGCAAACCCACGACGTTCAATGTTCTCGCCTACGCGGCGAATGTGCCGAACGACCCGTCGGCGCCGCGCCGCCTGTCGCTCTCGCGCGCCATTGCCGTGCGCACGGCGATGGTGGCAGACGGCGTCGCCTCGGCCGCGATCTACATGCGCGCGCTCGGCGCGCGGGGCGCTGGCGGACCGCCGGACCGGGTGGATATCAGCGCAACGGGCGGCAGCGATTCATCCGGAGCGAAATCCCAGTGACCCGTCCCACCGTCTTCCTGGTGCGCATGGTCGTGTTCCTGGTGCTGGTCGCTGTTGTTGCGGCCCTGCTGTCGCCCGTGCTGGTCCAGGCATTCAACAACAACCCCGACCTGAACGCCTTCATCCTGTTCATTCTGCTGCTGGGCATCGTGTGGAATCTGCGTCAGGTGCTGCGGCTCAGCCCGGAAGTGACATGGATCGAAACCTTCCAGACCGCGCGTGCGCGCCTCGCGGCGCTGCCGTCGCCACGGCTGCTGGCGCCGATGGCCAGCATGCTGGCGGCGCGCGAAAAGCAGGCGCGTGGCGGCGAGGCCGGCCGCTTCACCCTTTCCACCACCACGATGCGGAGCCTGCTGGACGGCATCGCCTCGCGTCTCGATGAAAGCCGCGAGCTGTCGCGGTACATGACCGGACTGATGATCTTTCTGGGGTTGCTCGGCACGTTCTGGGGCCTGCTGAAGACGGTCCATTCGGTCTCTGGCGTGATCAACGACATGACGATCGCCGGTGGCGACGTGAACTCGATGTTCGAGCAACTGAAGTCCGGCCTGGTCAAGCCGCTGGCGGGGATGGGCACGGCGTTCTCGGCGTCGATGTACGGTCTCGCCGGCGCGCTGGTGCTGGGATTCCTCGATCTGACGGCCGGTCAGGCGCAGAACCGCTTCTTTAACGAACTGGAGGACTGGCTGGCCGGCCAGACCCGGCTCGGCTCCGGTCTGCTGTCGGACAGCGAGGCATCGGTGCCGGTGTATGTCCAGGCGCTCCTGGAGCAGACGGCGGAGAATATGGAAAATCTCCAGCGCATCCTGGCGCGCGGCGAGGACAGTCGCGCGCAGTCCAACCAGGCGGTTGCCACGCTGAACGAGCGCATGAGCGTGCTGTCAGATACGATGCGCGCCAATCAGCAGCTCATGCTGCGCCTCGCCGAGACGCAGGCGGCGCTCGGTCCTGCACTGCAGCGGATGCACGACCAGCGCGCCGGCGACGACGTGGCGCGGGCGCATCTGCGCAACATCGAGCTCTGTTTGCAGCGGCTGATTGTCGAGTCGGAGCAAGGGCGGACGCAATCGCTGACTGAGCTGCGCGGAGATCTGCGGCTTCTGACCCGCACGATCGCCGCGCTGGCGGAAGAGCGGTCGTGACAGAAACCAACGCGTCATGGTCGGCCGAGACGCGGCCACAGATGTACCGGGCGTCCTCTTCGAGCGTGGCGGCATCTGAGATTCTGCACGCATGGTCGGGTCCGGGCCCGGGGGCCCTGGCCCAGCATGATGTGAAGGCGTCCTGACGATGGCGGTGCGTTTGCGCCGGCACGGCAGCAACGGGTTGGAGGCCTGGCCCGGCTACGTGGACGCGCTGTCCACGCTGGTGATGGTCATCATCTTCGTGCTGCTGGTGTTCGTGCTGGCGCAGGCTTTCCTCTCCGTCGTGCTGTCGGGGCGCGACAAGGCACTGGATCAGGTGAAGAGCCAGCTCGCGATACTGACCAACGCGCTGTCTCTGGAAAAAAGCCACAGCGCTGCGCTGCAGTCGTCGATCGCGCAACTGAACCAGCAGCTCGTGACCAGCAACAAGGCACGCGACGCGCTGACACAACAGCTCAGCGCGTTGCAGGCACGCGCAAACGACATTCTGGCCGAGAACCAGAAGCTGCACGCAGCGCAGAATTCGCTTAGCCAACAGCTGGCTGCGGCAACGGCGCAGGCCGGCGCGGCCGATCAGAAGACCGCGGTCACCGCGGCGAAGCTCGCGATGACGCAGCGGCTGCTCGAGGACGCGCAACAGCGGCTCGCAGATATGCAGCAGCAGATGGCCGAGCTGGACAAAACAGTGCGTGCCGATCGGGACACGATGCAGGTGAAGCTCGCCGATCTGGCGAAGCTGGAGGAACAAACGCGCGCGCTCGCCGCGCTGCGCGACCAACTGGAGAAGCAGGCGGCGGACGCGGCCGCACGCGCGATGACCGAGCAGCAGCGGCGCGAGGCCGTTGCAGCGCAGCTTGCCGACGAGAAGAAGCTTGGCGACTCGGCGCGCGCCCAGATCGCTCTCCTGAACCAACAGGTGGATCAGTTAAAGGCGCAGCTTGCCTCGGTGGCACAGGCGCTCGACCTGGCGCAGCAGCAGGGGCGCGACAAGGACGTGCAGATCGCGAACCTGGGCCAGAAGCTGAATGCCGCGCTTGCGGCAAAGGTGCAGGAGCTGCAGCAGTACCGCAGCGAATTTTTCGGTAAGCTCCGCCAGGTGCTCGCGGGCCAGCCCGGCATTCACATCGAGGGCGACCGGTTCGTATTCCAGAGCGAGGTGCTGTTCCCCGTCGGCAGCGCCGATCTCACCCCCGAAGGCGTTTCGCAGATGACTGCGCTCGCTGTGACAATCAAGGACGTTGCGGCGGAGATACCGAAAAATATCCCGTGGATTCTGCGGGTCGATGGTCACACCGATCCGCAGCCGGTGAAGGGGGGCCTCTTCGCATCGAACTGGGAGCTGTCGGCAGCGCGCGCCATCACCGTGGTGAAGCTGTTGATCGCCGACGGTGTGCCGCCCGAGCACCTGGCGGCGACCGGTTTCGCGCAGTATCAGCCGTTCGAGTCCGGCGACTCGTCGGCCGATTACGCGAAGGACCGCCGCATCGAATTGCGACTGACGAACAGATAGTCCGGCCGGGCACGACGTCCCTCGGCATGGCCGATCCCGGTCCGGCCATCTGGGCGCGGGTAGAGGCATTGCAGTCATGGCGGGCCGCTCGACCCTGCGACGATGGCTGGCTCGCGGTCGGCCATGAGGGGAGGTTAGCTCGCATCATGCCGCACAATTCCCTGATCGACATTCCGGGTGTGGCCGTTGGCAGCGCGGACGACCTCTCGCTCGGGTCCGGCGTGACAGCGGTGATTTTCGATCGGCCAGCGGTTGCGTCGGTCAGCGTTCTCGGCGGTGCACCGGGCGGGCGCGATACCGACATGCTGGCGGCGCACAACACGGTGCAGGCAGTGGACGCGATCGTGTTGTCTGGCGGCTCGGCCTTCGGACTGGACGCAGCAGGTGGCGTTCAGGCGTGGCTGCGTGAGCAAGGCCGGGGGCTGGTCGTGGGTGGCGTACGTGTGCCGCTGGTCGCGCAGGCGATCATTTTCGATCTGGCGAACGGCGGCGACAAGAACTGGGGGCAGTTCTCACCCTATCGCGACATGGGTTACGCCGCCGCGGCGGCCGCGCGCCTGGCGCCGTTCGCCCTCGGTACGGCCGGCGCCGGCTGCGGCGCAACGACAGCGACGGTCAAAGGCGGACTTGGTTCGGCGAGTGCCGTGACCACCGCCGGTCACACGGTCGCGGCAATCGCGGCGGTCAATGCGGTCGGCACACCGATCATCGGCGATGGGCCGTGGTTCTGGGCGGCGCCTTACGAAGTTGGCGGCGAGTTCGGCGGACGCGGCTGGCCGACGGAATTCGATACGGCGCCGCGGCTGAAAGGCTCACCGGGAACGAGTACGACGATCGGTCTGGTCGTCACCGACACGACGTTGAGCAAGCCGCAGGCGTCGCGGCTGGCCATCATGGCGCATGACGGACTCTCGCGGGCGATATTGCCCGCCCACGCGCCGCAGGACGGCGACACGATGTTCGCGGCTGCCACCGGCGCGCGGGCAATGAACGACCCGATGCGTGACCTCGCCGAGTTGGGCCATGTCGCGAGCTTGGTCATGGCGCGGGCGATCGCGCGCGGGGTCTATGAGGCGACCTCGCTCGCTGTCATTGGCTCGCAACGGTCGTGGCGGGAGCGATTTGCCGCCTGACGCGCGAGGACTATCGCGACTGGCCGCAAAGAAACGGCCCCCACACGGAAACTGTCGACGCGCAGAGAGTATCGCGCAGCCAGGGTTGCACCTCCTCAGGTTTTCAGGCCGGTGCCACGCATGACCGTCACTTTGCCCATGTCGCGTCCGGCGTGCCGTATACTGACCGTTCCCAGAAGCCGCAGCTCGGCGAATTTGTGCGATAACGTCTCCGCTGCTCGCTTCGGGTGATCGACCGCCAGCACCAGGATGTTCTGCCCGGCAAACCGCTGCACCGGGTGGGCAAATCCGAACTGCCGGGCATCAGTGTTTAAACAAAGCACGGTCACGTCCGGACCAAGCGCAATGCCGATCTTTCCGGCGTCGCGCCAGTTGGGCACGCCGACGATTGTGCCGGATTGAAGCCAGCCACGTGCCACCAGTTCAGGGCGCAGCGACGTCCAGTCGAATCCTTCCAGGTCGGGATCGTGGCGCGCCACGGCGGCGATGACCGGGTGCAGCCAGTCCAGCCGGATTTGCGTGCACAAGACGGCGATGCCCGCCAGAACGAAGACCGCCGTGGCAATGATCGTGCGCTTGACCCGCGCTTGTCCGATCCGCCGTGCGACCGCCTCGCCGAGCAACGGAAACAGCATCAGGTAGCCCGGGGCTGCCCAGTGGAACAACACCCGCTGGCTCGACCACAAGGCGACGAGTGCGAACACAACGATGGGTGGCGCCGCAAGGCATGCCATCAGCCACGACCGCCAATCTCCAGGTCCGCGTCGCAACGCGGCGATGAAGACGGCCATCATCGGTGCCCAGATCCACGGCAGTACAAACAGCGCTTCGCCACCGAGCACGATCAATGGGGCAAACGGATGAAACCTGAGCCCCGTCGCGCGATCGCCCTGGAACGCGAACGAGGCCCAAGCGTGCATCGCGTTCCATACAATGACCGGCGAGAACACCAGGAGCGCCAGCACGCCGGCGACGTAAGGCTGCGGGCGGCTGAGCCAGGTCCGATGCTCCCGGTTCGTCAGCAGAAAAACCAACGCACCAAAGATCGTCAGTACAGCCGAGTA
>JASHQG010000364.1 GCA_030037665.1 Acetobacteraceae bacterium | reverse complement strand
GCACCGCACAATGCCCGTTGTTCACACAACCCTGTCGCGTCCGAACGCGGCACCGAGCGAGGCTCACTTCGTGTGGTATTGTTTACGGCCGCGTAGGGCCAACAAAAGCGAGGCTCGTCATCGTGCGACAAACTGTCCGTGTCGAGCACGAAATCACTTCGCGCGGCCGCGACGCGCGAATAGCCCCGATTGAGCGCCTGATGAGACCGGGCGATCTTCCGAGATGATAGGTGTCGTCGGGTCGATTGCCGACGATGCCGCTCGCGCCTTGTCTGCGGCTCCAGGCACCTTGTCCGTCTTGGGGGAAAACACCCCGCCACCCGCGCTTCCCCTCCGCAAGCGAAGCATGCGCGCAAAGACGACAGCACAAGCCCCGAAGCCGACAACCTCTGCAAGCCTCGTGCAGTAAGGTCGGAAATGTGGCTCACAATGCCGGTGCCGACAAACACAAGCGCCACGCTTTCCCACAGCCACAAAACGTCGCACTATGTGCGTGTGCCCAGGAGGTCAAGCGCGCAGGTCACGATAGCCGTTCGTTTGACGGTGCTAGAGCGGATTCCGCTCAAGTTGAACCATAACCTGCATTCACGAGGAGATTCACGCACTCGGCCGAGGTGAAGCTAGCGAGGATCTTGCCGACCCTTCGACGCAGCGTCAGCACGGTACGCTCAGCAGCTTTGCACAGCAACGCTTTGGGTTTGCTGAAAGCTTGCTCGATGGGGTTGAGATCCGTGAGCGTCGCGGCGCCCCCGCATTGACGCGGTGAAGCTGTGACAGGAGTCAGCCAGGTCGGAGCGGTCGAGCACGGCCACGTCGGAAAGTCGGTCCTGCGCGGTGCCCTTGCAGTAGCCCTCCGCCGTCCCGACGTCGCGCAGCATCGCCTCCGCCTTTGCGCCGAACGTGCGCCGCGTCCGCCTCGATATGAAGCAAGTTGGCGTTAATCGACGCCTGGCCGATCGCCACGCCAATCTGGCTGTGCGCTGCCGAATCTGGCTGCGTGCTGCCGCGGCCTGGTAATCACCGACGCTCGAACGCTGCCGCTGAGATGCGGCGTGCGTCCATCGGGTGGCAGCACGGGAGCGTTGCTCAAGGGTCCTCAAGTGCCTTGAAGCGCGGGAGACGACCAGGAGCGGAGGCATTGAAAGTCCGCATCCGCTCGACGAATGCAACCACGAAATCGGCGCGCCGGCGGAGCAGGCCGACCTCGTGCTGCTGCAATTCGGTATGTCTTTTCGCGAGGAGAATCTGGTTGCTCTGATGGCGAATCGTCGCCGTCGCAGCAGCGAAGGCTGCATCGTCGGTGCGGGCGAAGTGCAGGTCTGGTCCGCCAGCCGCATAGCTTCTTAACCGGAGAATTTCATCGGTTCGGAGTGGGTGCCGCCGTTAAAAAGCGTTTTGGCACACTTTTGGTGACCGGGCCGGAGGCGAGGATTGGCCGGTTCTGTTCCAGCACCACTCTGCGGGCATGGAGCAGAATTTACTCACGTCACCACTTTCGGATACCGGGCTTGCGTTGGCGCCCGCGGTTGATGGCGTTTGGGTTGTTGTCGACGCGTGAAATCTTAGCACCCGGGCGTCATGTCCACGACGTCGGGTCGTCTCGTCGGCCCGACAAAGCTCGTATCAGCGAAGGCCGTGGCACTTGCCGATCAAGGGCGGACCAGTAAGGATCACGCTCATGGTCGGTCGATCGCAATGTCGGAACGCGGAATGCGGCCATTCCATCCTTACCGAACGACGGCCTGGGATGGTCGATCCTCGTGCGCGACAGACACGGCGTACGACCAGTACGAGATCATGGCAGCCTCTCCGTCCATTGGCTGCCCGGCTGGTAAGGCTCGTTTGCCTGAGGGCAGCGGTTTGAAGCGATACGCTCATGCACCGTTTCGAGAGGGGCGGGTGGTGAGATACGGCCGACTGGCTCGCCCGGGCCCATCGCTGCTCGCCATAGGAGGACGTTGCTGTCAGAATTCCAGTAAATTATCGCGGAACTGCTTGTGCGTGTAGTGCTTACGTACCACGCCGCGTTTTTGCAGCGCCGGGATCAGCCCGTCGCAGATTTCCGCCGTGGTTCTGCGGCATACGTTCGGCATTGAGAATAAGAATCCATCGCCGCCGACCTCCTGCATGATCTCTTCCATCTGGCCTGCCACCTGATCAGGCGTGCCGACCAAGTCGATCGACTGACCAGAGGTGCTGTAGTCTACCATCGCCTCACGTAGCGTGCGCTTGCCAGCTTTGACAAGGAACTGCCGCAAGCTCTCCTGATGGCCGTTGGTAGACAGTTCGCCTACCGGCGCGTCCAGATCCATCTGCGAAAAATCGATGTTGGTGATCCAACCGAGCCGTGCCAGCGAATACTCGACGTTACGCGCCGCCCATGCATTCCGGCGCCGTAGCAACGCTTTTGCGTCCTCTTCGGTCTCGCCCAGCAGCGGGCCGACCAGGTACAAGACCTTGCAGGAGCTTGGATCGCGTCCGTGTTCCACCAGCTTCTGTGCGATGCTGGCCTTATAGGCCTTCATCGCCTCCACCCCCTTGGGATGCGCAACGATGGTGTCTGCCCATTTCGCAGCGAAGCTCTTACCCCGTTCCGACCCGCCCGCCTGCGCAATGACCGGTTGGTGCTGCGGGCAAGGACCCGAATTCAACGGCCCGCGGCTCGAGTAATAGCGACCCTTATAGTTAATCGCGTGCACCTTTGAGGGGTCGATCAGAACATTGTTCTGCTCGTCGGCAACAATGCAGCCGGGCTCCCAAGAGCCCCAGAGCTCCTTGCAGATCTCGACGAATTCCTCTGCCATGTCGTAGCGCATGTCGTGCGGCGGCAGGCGATCCATGCCGAAGTTCATCGCCGAGAGATCGGAGCTGCCGGTCACCATGTTCCAGCCGCCCCGACCGCCGGAGATCTGGTCCAGCGTGCCGACAATGCGCGCAACGAGGTAGGGCGCGTAGGCGAAGGTCGAGAGGGTTGGCACAATCCCCAGGCGCGACGTGGCCGCCGCCATCAGCGTCGCCACGACCGACGGCTCCTGGCGCGGGATGGACATGCCACGCTTCAGAAAATAGTCGCGGCCTGTGTGGTGGTTCTCGCCGACATAGATCGAGTCTTCTAACAACATGTAGTCGAAGCCCGCACGTTCGATGTTGCGCGCGAGGTCGACGAACATGTCGGCCGACATCCATTCATCAGCGATGCTGCCGGTCCAGGATGCGCCCCAGGCCTGAACCGAGGAGCCCTGCAGGAACCAAGCGAGGTGGAAAGGGTCGGTGCGCATGCATGCCTCCTCTGCTGGCGGAAGATACCCGGGACCAACCGGTGACGAGGTGGCAAATGTATCAGCAGCCAGCGGGCGCGGACAGAGACGACTGCTCAATTATCGTCCTGATTTTCGACCATTACGTAGCATATCGCCGTTATTATAAGCAATTGCCTACGACGTAGGCCCATAACTTCAGCAGCACCTTGCTCTTCGCGAAGAAATGCGGCGCCGGAAGCCGGGCGCCGACCTCGCACCCGCCTGCCAGCAAGAGTCGGTCTGGGATCCCGGCATGCATATTCCGGCTGCGGCACGACGCACCATCGTTGCGCTTCGTGTTTGCCGTGTTCACGGCATCAGGATTACACGCAACTGCCCGATCCTGGATTGGCTTCTCCGCCCCGTCGACGATTGCGGCGGTTGGCAGCGCGCAGGAAGCCATGAACGGCGCTAAGCCCACCGTGGCGGAACTCAACTCCAACGGCGGCGTTCTCGGGCGCCCGTCCAACTCGTGGCAGGCGACAACCGCTGCGACCCGAAAGACGCTGCCATCGTCGCGTAGAAATTCGCGGCATCCGGCGTCGTTACCACGACGTCGCATGACTGCTCCGGCGCCGACTTGGCCGCGATTCCGCCCTTTCGCGACGCCGGCCTGCTCCATGTCGACTGGGCAGCCGTCTCTTCGAACATCCGCGCCGCCCACTGCAACGAGCTGTTCATTACCATTTACAACAGCGCGCAATCTGGTGTGTACGCCGCCGACATCGCCGTGAGCAAGCTGAGCTTTCAGAGGCTCGCGGTGGTGGATGATCGTACACCGGCTAACGTCGAATTCGCCAACACGCTCAAGCAACGCGTTAAAGAGTTGGGCGCCAAAATCGTGCTCGCCGGCCATATTACCCAGTGCGAGGAAGGTGTGCCGTCAGCCCTCAACCACATCAAGTTGAGCGGTCGGACGCGGCGCCTGGCATGTCGAGGTCATCAGGACCGCAGTGTCACGGCACCCGGCAAAGTGGCGCGGGCCGCCGGCCATGCCGGAGAGGCGCACATGGTACGGAAAACTCAAGGAGCGACCGGCACCGCCAGCGCTGTCGCCGGATGTGCCAGCGCCGGAATATCGAGATGGCACGCGACCTCGTGTGACTCCTTGATCCCACGCAGCACCGGAGACACCGTCTGACACACCGATGGCAGGCAATGCGGACAGCGTGCCGCGAACACGCAGCCCTTCGCCGGCGTGACCGCGGCAACCGGGTGGTCCACATCTAGCTCCGGCTGGTCCCCTACCGCGTCCAGCAGCAAGCGCGTGTACGGATGCCGCGGCCCGGTCAGCAAATCGGCCGGCGTCCCGGTTTCGCAGATGCGGCCCCGATACATCACAGCGATCCGGTCGGAGACCTGCGCCACCACTGACAGGTCGTGCGATATGAACAGATACGCCAGGCCGAACCGGTCACGCAGATCGGCCAGCAGGTTGACGATCGTTGCCTGCACCGAAACATCGAGCGCCGACACCGGCTCATCGCAGACGATGAAGCGCGGCTCAGTCGCGAGCGCCCGCGCGATCGCGACACGCTGGCGCTCGCCGCCGCTCAGCTGATGCGGATAGCGCTGCCGGTATGCTGGCGGCAGTCGCACCATCTCCAGCAGTTCCGCGATCCGCTCGCGTCGCGCGCCGCGGCTCGTCAGGCCGAACAGTGCGAGTGGCCGTTCCAGCGCTTCGCCGACGGACAGTCGGGGGTTGAGCGACGAGCCGACGTTCTGGAAGACGATCTGCGCCTCTCGGCGAATCGCGCGGAGTGCCGCAGGCGACAGGCTGCCGAGATCGGCACCATCGAACTCGACGCTTCCGTCAGTCTGACGCAACAGCCGAAGTATCAGCCGGCCCATGGTGGATTTGCCACATCCGCTCTCGCCGACCAGGCCCAGCACCTCGCCGGGCGAGATCGACAGCGATACCCCGTCCACCGCCGCGACATGTGCGGGACGGTACCGCAGGAGCGGACCAGGCCTTGCGAACGATAGGCGCAAGGCGGCCACGCCGCGCCGTGTGACGAAGGTCTTGCGCAGCCGCGTGACGTTGATCAGCGCGTCGCCACGGCGGAACGGCGGCTGGTCCAGCGTCTCGACCGCCTGACGTGGCCAGTCGCCCAGCGCATCAGCCTTCCAGCAGCGCGCCAGATGCGCAGTCGACACCACCGCCAACGGCTGAGACCCATTTGTGCAGCGCGGTTCGGCAAACGGGCAGCGCTGCGCGAACAGGCAACCGGCTTCCGGATGCGGCGCAACAGGCATCTGCCCCTGGATCGCGGGCAGCCGGCTGCCGCGTGACCGGGCCGGCTCCAGCCTGGGACGCGACGCCAGCAACCCCTTGCTATAGGGATGCGCCGGCATGTCCAGCACCGTGCGCACCGCACCCAGTTCGACGAACTGGCTGGCGTACATTACCGCGACCCGGTCACAGAGCCGCCGCACCACGCCCAGGTTATGGCTGATGAACAGCAGGCTGACCCGCTTCTGCTGGCGAAGCCGCATAAGCAAGCGCAGGATTTGCGCCTCCACGGTGACATCCAGCGCGGTGGTTGGCTCGTCCAGGATCAGCAGTGGCGGCTCGCAGGCCAGCGCTCCGGCGATCAGCGCGCGCTGCTTCATCCCGCCGCTGAGCTGGTGCGGGAACGCGCGCGCCACATCCTCGGCACGGTGGATGCCCATCTCGCGCAGCAGCGATATGGCGCGTCGCAGCGCCTCAGCCTGGGACAAACCAAGATGGTGCACCATCGGCTCGGCGATCTGCGGCGCGACGCGGAGCGCGGGATTGAGCGCCGTGAAAGGATCCTGGAACACCGCGCCGATCCGCCGGCCCAGTACTGCTCTTCGCTGCGCATGCGGCAACAGCGCGAGGTCCTGATCTTCGAATAGAATCTGCCCGCTGATCCGCGCCGCCGGCCCCAGAAAATCCAGAATCGCTCCAGCAATCGTGCTCTTGCCTGAACCCGATTCCCCGACGATCCCGAGGGCTTCGCCTGGTTGCAGTTGAAACGAAATATCCGAGACAGCCGCGCTTTGTCCCGGCGCGCCGGCATAGCGTACCGTCAGATCGCGGACTCGCAGCAATGGCGCTGCGTCGTAAGGGGGCGCCGTACTCATCGCTGCCCGCCAAGGCGCGGATCGAGCACCTCCCGCAAACCGTCGCCCAGGAGGCTGATGCCGATCACTGTGATGCCCATGGCGATGCCCGGCGCGAGCGAAATCCACGGCGCCATCTCCACGAAGGCACGCCCGTCGCTGATCATCAGACCCCAGTCCGCCGCCGGCGGCTGCACGCCGAACCCGAGAAAACTCAGCACCGCGCCCAGCAGCACCGCAAACACCACGCGCAGGCTGGCTTCCACCATCAGTACCGGCCAGACATTCGGCAGCAGCTCGCGCCACAGCATGTACCGCAGGCGCTCACCGCGGGCGCGTGCGGCCTCAATGAACTCGCCGGTCATCAGATTGAGCGTGACGCTGCGGGTGACGCGTCCGATCGGCGGCGCCGACAAGATGCCGATGGCGAGCGCCGTCTTCATCAGGCTGGGCGGCGTGATCGCCAGGATCAGCAGCACCAGCATGATTGGCGGGAACGCCATCATCAGGTCGAAGGCGCGCATGACCACCTCGTCGAGTACGCCGCGGCGATAGCCCGCCAGCATGCCCAGCGTCACGCCCAGCGCCATGCTGATCAGCGTCGCGGTGATGCCGAGTAAGAGCGAAAGCTGCGAGCCGAGCAGCAGCCGGCTGAACACGTCCCGGCCGTATTCGTCGGTGCCGGCGAGGTATTTCGGGCAGGGCGCAGAGAAGCGGTCGGCGATGTGCATCTGGTCGTAAGGATAAGGCGCCAGCACCTGCGCGAATGCGGCGGTCAGCAGCAGGGCGGTGACGATGGATGCGCCGATCAGAAGGGTCGGCGGGAGCGGCCGGCGCTTCGCCAGCACATCCGGTACCGCCGCGACATCGGTCGCATCAGTCAACGGCGTTGCCATAGCGGATGCGCGGGTTCAGCACGCCGTACAGCAGATCGGCGCCCAGATTCGCGAGGCAGAACACCGCGGTCAGCATCAGGATCGCACCCTGCATCAAAGGCAGGTCCTGCCGCTGCATCGAAAAGATCAGCAACTGGCCTAGGCCTGGATAGGCGAAGATCGTCTCGACCGCGACGATCCCGCCGATGAGAAAACCGAAATCCTGGGCCAGCACGGTGATCGTCGGCAGCAGCGCATTGCGCAGCGCGTGGCGCAGCACCACCGCGCGTTCGGGCAGTCCGCGCGCCCGCGCGACCTTCACATACATGCCGTCCAACTCTTCGGTCATGCTGGACCGCGTTAGCCGCGACACATGGGCCAGCAAAGTCAGCGTCAACGTGACGACCGGCAGGATCAGGTAGGAGAGGAAGCTGCCCAGCCCGTCGTGCAGGCTGCCGTTGCCCGAGGTCGGCAACAGATGGAAGGTGCTCCCAAACACCAGGATCAGCACCAACCCCCAGTAGAACTCCGGCACCGATATGCCGAGATAGCTGAAAACGGAAACTGTGTGATCCGGCCAGCGTCCGTGCCACACAGCCGCCACCACGCCCATGGCGATGCCAAGCGTGGCAACCACCGTCATGGCGGAGACGGCGAGAATTGCCGAGTTACCGAAGGCGAACCATAGCAGCGGCGCGACCGGGCGTTCCATCACGAGCGACCGGCCCATGTCGCCGTGTAGCATCGCGCGAGCCCAATGCCAGTATTGCACCGGCAGAGGCAGGTCGAGCCCAAGCTTGTGCTCCAGCGCCGCCCGGGTTTCTGGGGTGGAATACTGGCCCAGGATCAGCTCCGCCGTGTTCGACGGCAGCGCATGTGTGGCGAGGAACACGACCAGCGACATCGCGACCAGCAGGAGCAAGACGGTGGCGAGACGTCGGAGTGCATAGCTGGCCATCGCACGCAAGCCCCTTGTCAGGTGCTGACTGTTACGTCGCTGATATCCACGAACATCAGGGGGGAACTTGTGAAGTTCTGTACCTTCTTACTGACGCCGCAGGCGAAGTTCTCGACATAGATGACGCAGCCTGGACCGTCCTTGGCGATGATTTCCTGAAAGCGCCCGTATGCCTTCGCCTGTTCCGCCTTGTCGGCCGAGGAGCGCGCGTCGTCCAGCAGCTTGTCGACCTCAGGATTAGAGTAGTGCCACAACGTATCGTTCCATGATCCCTTCGAGTGATACCAGGCATAGGTCATCAGATCCGGCGTGGTGCGACCGAAGAAACCATCGACACTGAACGGCACCTTGCCCTCCATTTCGGCAAAGAATTTGTCCGGCGGCTCCATCTGCAGCGACACGGTCACGCCCACCTGCTTCGCCACGTCGCGGAAGGTTGTCGCGACCCGCAGCAGCGCCGGGTCGCTGCCTGGAACGTACAGCAGCAGCGGGAAGCCACTGCCCAGCCCAGCTTCAGCCAGCAGCTTCTTTGCCCCCGGCACATCGGCCGGCCCGATCAAGTCCTTGCGGAAATACGGATGCGTCGGCGGTATTGGTGATACCGTGGGCAGCCCGTGACCGAACGTGGCGATGTTGGTGAAATACTGCTTGTCGATCAACTTCAGGAACGCCTCGCGCACCTTTGGGTTGTCGAACGGCTTGAACGCGTTGTTGAATATGATGCCCTGCCAGTGGCCGGACGGAACAGAATCCACACGCGAAACGCGGCTGTTCTTGAGGCTGTCCTGTTGCTCCGGCGGAAGGTTATAGACGATGTCGATCGCGCCGCTCTCCAGCGCGGCGACCGCAGTGGTGTATTCCGGAATGATGCGGAAATAGGCGCGACCGATCTTGGGCTGATTGGGCAGGAAATAGTCGGGGTTCTTTTCCAGAACAAGCTGGTCGCCCGGGCGATACTCGACGAAGCGGAACGGACCGGTGCCGATCGGCTTGGTGGTCAGCGTGTCCACCAGCGATTCGCTGACGATCATCGCCTGGTAGCCGGCTGTGACCGCTGGAATGTCCGTATAGGGAACGGACAGTGTGAATCTGACCGTCAATGGATCGACCGCTTCCACCTTGTCGATCGCGCTCAGCGATGCGCGGAGCACCGAACCGACAGTCTTGTCCAGCAATCTGTTATAGGTGAACACGACATCAGCCGCATCGAGCGGTTTGCCGTTGTGGAACTTCACACCGGGACGCAGATGGAAGATGTATGTCTTCAAGTCCTCGGTGGCTTCCCAGCTTGTCGCGAGATCGGGCAGGACCTCGAGCTTGTTGTTCTGCCTGGTCAGGCGGCTGAACACGCAATGCGCATAGTTGTAGTCAAGACCACCGACCCGCATCTTGGCTGGATCCAGCGTGGCGACGGCAGCTGGGAAAGCCACACGGATAACGCTTCGTTCAGCGGCGCTTGTCCCCGCCGTCGCGGCGGTCAGTACCGCGGCTCCGCTGGTCGCCAGCGTGGCGCGGCGGGTCAGTGTCGGGCGACGCAATGGCTCATTGCGCATGATCAAGCCCCTTTTCCGTTGTAATCCGGAACCGGCGTGGAGCGCCGCAACCCGCGTGCCACAGCGAGCGGCTTGTGCCTAAATTCTACGCGACTTTGGGCGACAGCGTAAGATCAAGGCGATCCAGGCGATCGATCACGACGAATCTGCCGTAATGTTAGGCTGAATATGTGCTGCGAGTCATATTAGGCTGATTTATAGGCTCTTCCTGCACCATCATAAGGCAATACGCACAATATCGCGTCGGACCGGCCAAAAAGCAAAGCCTCAGGCGCGGAGCGAGCCGCCGCATGCCTGCTGGAATGCCTGGATCGAACGCTTGCGGCGCTCGTCCACATGATGTCAGTCGCTGCGACGATGACGGCGTGGTGTCGTCCGGGATCTATGCGTGCGCGGGATCTATGCGTGCGCGGGATCTATGCGTGCGCGGGATATCGCTGCCAGGCGCCGATGGGCAACCGCTGCGACTGTGGGTTTCCCCGTTGAGTTTCACCGCCGTGCCAGCAAAGCCAAGGAATTGGTGCGGTCCGATTTA
Organism: Acetobacteraceae bacterium; assembly: GCA_030037665.1. Taxonomy (GTDB): domain Bacteria; phylum Pseudomonadota; class Alphaproteobacteria; order Acetobacterales; family Acetobacteraceae; genus JASHVB01. Next base: position 32 of record JASHQG010000364.1, on the reverse strand, counting down.
GCTAAAGACCGGACTCCACGGCGGATCCGCAC
>JASHQG010000363.1 GCA_030037665.1 Acetobacteraceae bacterium | reverse complement strand
CTGTACGTCAATGGAACGTCGATGCGCTTCGACGGGATGGAGCGGGCCCCGTCACCGCGTCGCGAACCGGTGCTCGCCGGCCATGACGAATTTAACGGCATGGAGCACGGCATCACCCGTGTCGTAGGGCTCGAGTTGTATCAGATGGTGTTTCCCAGCCTGCGCGGTGCGCTCGACATGGCGCCGACACTGCGGCGCATGCCGGATTTCCTGACGCGATTGCGACAGAGTTTTGATCTGGTGCTGATCGCGTCACCGCCAGCATCGCAGGCGCCGATGGGTTTGCTGCTGTCGCGGTTCGTTGACGGCAATGTGCTGGTGCTGGAAGCAGGCCGCACGCGGGCTCCGGTGGCTGTCGAGTTGCGCGACTCCCTCAGCGCGTCAGGCGGTGCAGTGATTGGCGCGGTGCTGACCCGGTACCGGAGCTCCGTGCCACGCTTCCTAAGCCGCTGGCTCTGATCCGCAGGCCCGTCGTCGTCGTCGTCAACAACAACAACAACATCGATCCGCCAATCATGGCGGGTGGAGCTGAACGAAGCGACCGGCGCGGCTGACGCAACAGAAGGGCGTAGGTGCCGTGTCGCAGGCTGTTGCCGGATTGCCGAGCAATCTGGAGATTGAGCTGGCGACAGCCGGGCGGGGACCGCGGTAAGCTGCGGTACCACACGCCGTGGCAAACGGCTGGCGAGTCGGCTTCGTCGGGCACGTGAGTGGCGATGCGACGAAAGCGTTCTGTGCCGTGGCGCACTCTCTGATCATTAGGTCGTTGTGTGACGAGAACACGTCCGTCACGCTCGAGCTCGAGAAGCTCGCCGCACCGGCTGGCAAACAGAGATTGTCTATTTTCCGGCCGGCGCCTAACTCGTTTCGCGTCCACGGATGAAGCGCCATGCCGGCCGCCGCTGCGGTCGGTGGCTGAACCTGCCTTGCGTCTCCAACCACACATCCAGCGTTCGTCGCCCGATGCCAGCCCTGTTCGGCATTTGCGCGGTTCTCTACGCCTCGTTGTACGCCTTCGAGGGCGCGATCCGCTACGCGCTGGAGAATATCCAACTCAGCGATGCGATATCGCTCCGCGATGGCTTGATGATCCTGCCGATCGCTTTGTTGCTGCTGAAGCAGGCGTTCCGTTTCCGCTTGCACCCGGCATTCTTCATCTATGCCGGGATCGTCCTGCTACATGGCGCGCTGTCCACGGCCAACCTGCACACGCCGCTGCCCGCCATCTACGGCGCAATGCGGCTGCTCAACTTTCTGTTCGGCTTCATCGCCGCGCGCCAACTCACGCGTCCGGGCAAACGGGTTTTGTGGATTCTCACCCTGATCTGGCTCATATCGGTTGTTGGCGTCGCGCTGGACGCGTTCATCTACCCCATGCCGTGGACCGGGGTGGAGACGCATATCGGCGGCATCACCGAGGATATGTCGCGGGGTTGGGATGTCACCGGCTTCGAGGAGCGGGCCGCGGGATTCTTCCGGAACTCGATTTCCGCCGCCCTGGTCTTGCCCATACCGGCACTTCTGCTGGCGGCCAGAACACGCAGCTGGCCGACCCGGGCAATTGTCCTCGGGCGACCGTGGGCGTGGTGTCCCTGACCACACAGAATGCTTCGATCATCGCAATTGCCACGGTGGGTCTCCTGATGCTTGCACCGTCGCGGATGCATTACACGCTGCTGTGCGCCGCATGCCTCGGCTTCGCCGCGCTCGTCGTCGCCTTGCCACGGGTGGCGGCAGGCCTGGTCGTCACCGACAATAATGACGTGTTCAGTCTCGGTTTGTTTGGCGTGCATATCAATGAGGCATGGCCGGATGGGTGGAAATGGATTGCCGACAACAAGATTTTCCCATCCGGCGTGGGCTCGGCGGCCTCGGCGACGCCCACCGCATTTCGACCGAGGACGTGTTCGACCCGTCCGATAATCTGTCTATGTTTCTACGCTAATTTCGGACTGCCGGGCGTGCTCTATCTGGCATCGGCCGGCTGCCAGGGGTTGCGATTGCCAGGCAAAATCCGGCCGCTGCGATCGGTGCGCTGGCCATCCTTGCCTTCAATCTCGCCGATGGAGCCGCCCTGGCCATGCTGAGCGATCCGATGTCCGCATTGTTGATCGGCGCGTTCGTCGGAATGTTGTGGCAGTTGCGGCAGATCGTCGTCGGTGGACGCTGGCGCGATCCGTATGCGGGCGCCGACGTCCAGAGACGCGCTCCCCCTGCAATCGAGCGCCACGCACATGCCGGTCGCGATCAGCCACGGTTGCGATGAGCGCACTAGCCTGGCGATCCGGTCACGAGCTCACCCTGCTGTCGCTGATTGGGGCGCCGACGGGCGTGTCCGTTCGGTCGACGCGACCGGCGGGTGCGTTGTACCCGCGTTTCTGTCGGCGCGTACCATCGTTCAGCCCATAACACGGGTGAAACTTTGGCGCAGCCAGCGTCTCTGGCATCGCGGCGCGGGCATCTCCATGATGGCAGGTCCGATGCCGCGCACGGGCTCAGCCACCACTGCCGGCGTTATGCCGGTCTCAACACCACCGTCGGCGAGGAGCATACATCATCGGTACACGAACGCGTTCAGCACTGCGTCCGTCGCGTCGGCTCCAGCATGATCGACCCGAAGCGGCCGTTCCTGTTACCGATGCCATGCCGCGATCGAGCGCTTCTCCCGCGCCGATGCAGGACATCGGCGGCCGGCGGTACTGACCGAGCCGGAGGCGCGCGGAGCAACCGCATGTGGGTCGTTGCTTCCATGCCGGCTCGCTGTCACGTGAGTGGCACCAGGAGTCATGCCTGGGGCGGACGCGACATGGCCTCGCCAACCGCTCGCCGGCCGTTGCAGCGACAGGCGATGACGTCGGGGCGAAAATCCGGTTCGACTCTGCTCCACCAGGGGCGCGCAAGCCGCGTCGAATGCGGATCCTGCGACGGCCGCCCGGGTTGGCGCCGCAACTGCGCGGGCCTGCTGGACGTGCAAACCCGCCGAACCGGATTCTGATCACAAAAAAGTGTGGATAGCGGTCGACCGGATCGCAACACTCGCACAGGTTCGAAGCCGCGGCGGCTCACCGGGATCACAAGAGATTGACAGCATGCGACACTTTGGTGTTAGGCGGGTCCGTGCACATTACTCGCTGAAAGTCCACAGTAACATGCAGCGGCCGGGCGGGACGACCAGCGCGGAGGTGACAGCATTCCAATCGGCAGATGTGGCGGGGGATTCGCCGGGTGCTCCGTTGCCGACGTCGTGTACGGCAGGAAGCGGTGTGTCGCATCATGACGCAGGCGAAGCAGCATTACGCCGACGTGCCGTCCGACAGGGCTTCTGGCTGACGATTGCATCATGCGCCGTAATGATCCTACTGATCCTGACCATCCTGCTGTTGTTGCGTTAGCGGCGCGTGCGCCGCGCCCGACTGTCTCGCGTGACGTGAAGCCACACACATGAGTCACATGACGCGCCCTCCATTCCCGGTTCCTTTGCCGGCCATCTGCGCCGTTCAACAGGCCGGGGCAGCATGGCCCGCTTTTTGCTCAGAAACACACCGACACACGCTGTGAAGACGGGTGCGGAAGAGGGGAGGAATGTGAGGTCCGATGCGACGATCCGTCCGTAACAACGCCGACACTGCCTCCAATCGTCCGCGCCACTCGCCTGCGCGCGATACCGCCCTGCCGAGGACGCGCCCGGATTTGGCACGGTCGCTGCCGAGATCGGCCTTTCCTGCCTTGAGTGCGGGTGAGCGCGTGTATCTGGAGGAATGGCTGCGCACGGTCTGGTTGCGTGGCATCGACGCAGTCGAAGATCTTGCGGGGCGCCCCTGGCCCTGCACGGTTGCTGAAACGATCATTGGCGTGTTCCGACAGGGCGAAGACGAGGCAGGCTGGCTCGTGGTCGGTCAAGAGGGCCAATGGGCGGTCGCGACCTGCGCCACCGGCGACGTGTCCCCGCCGGTCGCGTCGCTGTCGGACGCATTGTCGCTGATTTGCCCGATCGACGCCGCTTCGGAACTGGAAGTCTGATAGGTCAGCCGGCCCGCAGCGGCGTCTTCAGGCCCCGGCTGAGCGCGATCGAATGCCGGTGTAACATGCGATACAGCGTGACGCGCGAGACGCCCAACTGCTGTGCAGTCAGGGTGATGTTCTCCCCTGTTTCGGACAGGACGCGAAGCAGCACCTCACGCTCCGCCTCAGAGCATGGTGGCGGCCTTGGTGCTGGCGCTGTCGGCGTCACGCCGCGTGTCTGAACCGCGTTGGCCAACCCGACCAGATCGCCTGCCAGGACTTGCGCCTCATTGCCGATGACCACCGCCCGCCGGATCACCGACATCAGCTCGCGCACATTCCCGGGCCAGTCGTAGCGACACAACATCTGCAGCGCTTCTGGCGTGAACCCGGTGATCTCCCGCCCTTGCTGCACGGCTGCCTGGCGAAGGAAGTGATGCGCGAGGAGATCAATGTCCTCGCGCCGCTCTCGCAGTGGTGGTAGCGGGGCTGTCAGGACGTTCAATCGATAGTAGAGGTCCTCCCGGAAGCGGCCTTCGGCAATTGCCTGCTCCAGGCGCACGTTGGTGGCGGACACGACGCGCACGTCGACGCTGATCGTCTCGCGGCCGCCGACCCGCACGATCTGCCCCTCCTGGAGAAAGCGCAGCAGATGCCCCTGCATGTCCACCGGCATGTCGCCGATCTCATCCAGGAACAACGTGCCGCCGTTGGCATGCTCGATCTGGCCTTTGGTGCGGGCAGCGGCGCCGGTGAACGCACCCTTTTCGTAGCCGAACAGCTCCGACGCGACGAGATTGGGCGGGATGGCCGCACAGTTCACCGCGACGAACCGAGCGCCCCGGCGGCGGGAGTTGTCGTGGATGGCCCGCGCGGCCAGTTCCTTGCCGGTCCCGCTTTCTCCTGTAATCAGCACCGGTTCATCGGTCTGCGCGAAGCGGCGCAACAGTTCCGCGACGCGGCGGATCGCCATGCTTTGGCCGACCAGCTCGGATTTGACCTGCCCGGATGGCGCAGACGCCGGCCGATCGCCGCCATCGATCGACCGTGCAACGTTTGCTTCTGAAATAGTTGCTTCCAGGCGGTTGAGCAGCGTCCTGTCTTCCGCGGCCCGTTCCATCAGAAGCTGCGCGAGGCGCTCGACCGGCAGGCGCGACAACTCGCTCAGCGTTACGCGAAACATCGGCGGAGTCCGTTCTCGTTCGTGGGGTGTGTGTTCATGCGCCCCCCGGGGTGCAATCTGCTCCAGCGTTTTGGGGAATAATAGGGGCGGCTTCGTGGCAGCAAGGGTCAACTCGCCGTGCCGGGGGTGTGAGTTGGCAGAATGCTTGCTCACACTGTTATCAGGCCCTCAATACGTTCCCTTATAGGATCGACTATCGAGGCTATGCGACAAACCAACGTCGTGATGCAGAAATACACCGGTCTATGTATTTATATTGACAATAAAATGATCTAGCCGTGGTGCCTGCAACGCCAGCGAATCGGCACTGCGCAAGCCGCGAGGCAGCCCCATTCCTGCGTATGGGATTGCTGCGTGACCAGAACATCAATCAGTACTCTTCCGGCGCGATCGTCTGCTGACGGAGCGCGCGGGCGGCCGCACCGACGCCGCGGCGCTGCACGCTCGCCCTTGTCGTCGCGCTGATAGCAGCCCCCTCGATCGCGAATCTCCCCGTGTTAGGCCTCGAGGTTGATGATCGTTTGCCCGGTCTTCCGCCGGACCATCCGGGCGACGATGGAGCGGTGGCAGCAGGCAGGGTCGCGCTCGAAACACAACAAGCAGGTTCGCGCGCCGCGTGCGAGCGCGGTGGCCTGTGCAAGTGCCACCTGCGCGTGGTCGGACGTCATGTGTTCGTCGAAGATGGCGCGCATACGCTCCGGATGGCCGGCGCGCACAGCGTCACGCCCGGCCTTGGGCGTGCCGAGGCCCTGCAGATGAACGTAAGTGATTCCTGCTTGGTCGAGGCCGGCGGCGAGCTGACGCTTGGAGAACCCCGGTTTGCGCGATCGCGGCACGGCGCGCACGTCGATCAGCAACTTCACGCCTGCGGCTTCCAGGCTGGCCACCACACTGGCGATGGTGCAGCCTTCATAGCCGATGGTGAGCAGTTCGGGCACTGCGACTGAGGCCATGGTCAGTAGGCCGGCCGGACAGGCTCGACGCCACCACGGAATTCGACGCCATGCTGGCGCAGGCACTTATTATAGGCGTCGTGCACCGCCTGCCTGTAGTCGAACTTTGCCTTCCCGGACATCGAGCCGGAATTCATTTGGGCGATGGTTATCTGCTTTACAGCTGGATCGTCGAGGGCGTCACGTCGGCAAACAGCTTGCGGGCTGTTTCCGGTCGGATAAGACGCACAGCCTGACACAAGCGGCAGAAGCAACCAGGCAACGCATAGCCTCATGCCGCAGCCATCCAGTCCTCGATCAGACGGCGGGCGATGCTGTCGGCGCGCGGTAAAGCGAAACCATGCGTGTCGGGATGGCGGATCTCGTCGCGTGAGAACCAACGCACGTCGATCATCTCTTCCGGGTCGATGGTGATCTCGTCACTGAGGCCCTCACCGTAGAACCCGAGCATGATGTTGCCGGGAAAAGGCCAGGGTTGGCTGGAGTGGTAGTGCACGGCGCCCACCCGAATGCCGGACTCCTCCATCACTTCGCGGCGCACGGCTTCTTCCAGTGTCTCGCCTGGTTCGACGAAGCCGGCCAGGGTTGAATACATGTTGGCGCGCGGGAAGCGCTGCGAATGGCCGAGCAACGCACGGTCGTTGCGGGTGATCAGCATGATCACGGCGGGGTCGGTGCGCGGGAAATGCTGCGTGTTGCAGGCGGTGCACTGAATCATATGGCCGGAACTCTTCGCCTCACAGGGAGCGCCGCAGACGCCGCAGAACCGGTGCCGCGCGCGCCAGTGCATAAGTCCGCGAGCGTGTGCCAGTACCGCGGCTTCCGGCCGGGCCACGCCCCAGCCGACGCTGCGCAGATCGACGAACTGGCCAACCGACTCCGGCACCAGTGGCACCGGGTCGTCCGCAGCGCTGAGGTCGACGACGAACACCGCTTGCTCGCCGTACATGCCGAGGAAGGCCCAAGGACCGCCGAGACTGCGGACCTCGTGCGCGCTCCGGCCCGAGATATAGACGGCCGCTGGTGCAGCTTCGTCCATGCCGCGCACGAGATTGCGGTTGCGCCACACCGGCACGAACAGGGTCTCGTGGTGGACCAGGCGTTCCTCAATCCAGACGGCGTCTTCGCGGCGCGTCACGGCGCGGTCGAGCGGACTGGAGGAATAAACGTTCGGACGGGTGGCGATGATCACGGTCACGATCGGCTCTTGTCTGGGTGGCTCAGGGGGCGGACGGTGCCACGGAGCGCGCGATTAGGGAACCTCGCCCTGCGATCCGTGCGGAAGAGGTCAGGGAGCAGAGCAACGTGGGCTGGGGTATCGGGGTGACCCGACGCACGCGGGGCCGGGTCAATACCCGCACGCGCGGGGCCGCGCACCTCGGCTTCTCCCGCGTGGCGGACGCGGTTTACGTCGATGGCGGCCCGTACACATCCCGCGCACGCTTCTGGAATGCGTTGACCATGCGGCGCACCGCTTCGTTGAACACGACGCCGATCGCGGCCTGCAAAATGCGGCTACGGAATTCGAAATCTACGAAGAAATCGACTTCCGTCCCACGATGATGCGGCAAGAAGTCCCACTCGTTGTTGAGATGACGGAATGGACCTTTCTCGTAGACGACGCGCACGCTGTGCGGGCGGTCGAGCGCGACCCGGCTGCCGAAGGTTTCACGGAACGGGCCGAACCCGATGGTGAGGTCCGCGCGAAGTTCCCTGTCCGTACGGCTGCGCACACGGGCTGCGACGCACCAGGGCAGAAACTCGGGATACTTGCTGACATCGGCGACCAGATCGAAAAGCTGGTCCGGGCGGTACGGGACTAGCTGGCGTTCCGCATGGGTCGGCATCAGCGGGGCGCGGCCGCTTCGCGGGCGGCGCGCAGGGCGGCGAAATCTGCGTCAGCGTGGTACGAGCTGCGGGTCAACGGTGTCGCGGACACCAGGAGGAAGCCTTTCGCGCGCGCAAGGCTCGCGTAATCGGCAAACTCGTCCGGCGTGACGAAGCGGTCCACGGCGGCGTGCTTCACGGTTGGCTGCAAGTACTGACCGATGGTGAGGAAATCCACGTCTGCGATGCGCAGGTCGTCCATCACCTGGGCGATCTCAGCGCGGGACTCGCCCAGTCCAACCATCAGTCCGGACTTGGTGAACAGCTGGGGCTGCTGTCTCTTAACCGAGTCGAGAAGGCGCAGTGACTGGTAGTACCGCGCGCCTGGACGGATGGCCGGATAGAGGCGCGGGACGGTTTCCAGGTTGTGGTTGAAAACGTCGGGGCGGGCTTCGGCGACCACCTCCATTGCGCCCGGCTTGCGCAGGAAGTCGGGCGTGAGAACCTCGACGGTTATACCAGGGGCGGCGGCGCGGATGCAGCGGATCACCGCCGCGAAATGGCTGGCACCTCCGTCGGGCAGGTCGTCGCGGTCGACCGAGGTAATGACGACGTGCTTCAGCCCAAGTTTCGCCACGGCGTCGGCGACACGAGCGGGCTCGTCGTGGTCGAGCGGGTTCGGCTGCCCGGTCGCAACGTTGCAAAAGGCGCAGGCGCGCGTGCAGGTGTCGCCCATGATCATCATGGTGGCGTGGCGTTGCGACCAGCACTCTCCGATGTTGGGGCAGGCCGCTTCCTCGCAAACCGTGTGCAGGCGGTGCTCGCGCATCAGCGCGCGGGTCTGATGATAGACCGGGTGAGTGGGCGCCTTGACGCGAATCCAAGCGGGCTTGCGCTGGATCGGGTGGTCCGGGCGGTGGGCCTTCTCCGGATGTCGGACCTGGAGCGGACCGACGCGGTGGTCGATGATCACGCGGGTGGCAGACATGGTCTGGGAGAAGTGGCGGGTGGGGCAGGGGGCGTCAAGCACGCGAGTCTTAGCCGTTCGCCGACTCCCGGTCAGTCGGGTTCGTTCGCGTCCGGCGCACGCCGCGTGCCTCGCAGCGGTGCAGGGGAACGAGAAACGGCTGTGCAAGGCAGCCGGCAGGCGTGCTGGTGGGTTCGGCCGGGCCGCGCCCACGCCGCGGCTGAGGGCGGATACCTTGGCCGGGATGCGCTCGCGTTACGGCGGGGGACGCAAAGTCCGCACCAGGGCGTCGGTCGATGCAGCCCCCTCGAGCTGCCACACCGCCTCGATGATCTCATCAACGGCACCACCGAAGCCACCGTAGTGGGCCAGATCGCGTAGCTTGACCGCAAGTTCCTGGTTGGACAGAGGATCCTCGGCGCTGCCCTTGGGATGGACGACCTTTGCCGACAGCGTTCGCCCGCCGGTCATCCGCACCGTCACTGTCGCGGCACCTCTTGGACTGGTGGGGTCGAGCACCGCCCTCGTGCGTCTCCGCAACCCTGTCACAGTCGGGTCGTGCACGAGCGGTTCGGAAAACTCGCGCAACCCTGCCGCGCCGAACAGCAAGGCCACCGCGGCGCAGTGATGGATGCTGACACGCGCATCGCGTTCGCTGCTGACCGGCCGCTCGCCACGATCCAGCAAGAGCTGGTCGCCGGAGACAGTGACACCAGCGATGTCCGTCGCTCTCAGTGCATGCTCGTGCCGCAGGCGCAGGCACGCGTCAATCACCGCGTGCATAACGATGCCGCAGGGGTACGGTTTGTAAGTGTTGCTCAGCACCTCCCAGCGCATGCCAAGCCCGTCGGTGATGTCCTCTGTCACCGGGCTGTCGCCCATGGCGCGCCCCCAGCCGAACACGCCTTCGATTGATGTCGCAGCTGCGGTGTAGCCTTGCTGCGCGAGCAACGCTGCGAACAGGCCGTTGCGCGCGGCATTGCCGACCCCGACGTTCTTTGCCGCACTGGACAGGTTCTCGACAACGCCGGCGGACTGGCTCGCGGCGATCCCGAGGGCGTGTGACGTCTGTTCCGCGGTCAGGGCGAGCAATTTCGCAGCGGCAGCCGCGGCGCCAAATACGCCGCAGGTCGCGGTGATGTGCCAACCTCGCGCGTAATGGCCGGGCGAGACTGCGTTGCCGATGCGGCATTCCACGTCCATGCCGAGGATGAATGCATGCAACAGCGCCTGGCCCGACCGGCGGTGGTGTTCTGCCAGCGCCAGCGCCGCGGGAGCGACCGGCGCTGCCGGATGGATGACGGTGCGGAGGTGCGTATCATCATAATCAAGCAGATTGCCGGCGATTGCGTTGATGAACGCGGCGGAGAGCATGTCGAGGCGTTCGCTACGCCCTGGCAACGTGACCCGCTCAGCACCCGAAAGCGCCATCAGGACGCCGAGTGCGGTCTCGACCGGCTCTAAGCGCGCGGAACCAATCGCGCAACCAATGAAGTTCAGCAGCGATCGCTTGCCCTCCGCGCGCACAGACTCCGGCACATCGTCCCACTGCGACGTCGCGATGAAATGGCCAAGATGCTGTGCGGCGGTGTACTGCATGCAGCTCGCTCCCCTCCCAAACGGATCGGCGCTGGACGGTAAGTTCGTCGTGTGGCCGTTGGCCAAGGCAACCTCGATTGCGGGTGTGCAAGCAAGATCCAGGTGCGCGTCCTCGCTATGATCTTTGCGATGAGCGCCGGTTCGACGGCGGGTCATCAAGAGTGATTCGACGGCAACGCGTCGAGAATCATTGTTCCGAACGCGGTCATTTCGGGGCTCGTGTCCGCATACCGCTCGATCGCCGCAAGGACACGTCGCGTCGTCTCGGCGTCGGGAGGTGCGCCCGGTGGCAGACCCGCAAGAGAGGCAACGATGTCGGGCGCGACCGAGCGTGCAGCAGATTGGAAGGCGGCCCGCATCGCCGCGGTCTCCGGGGCACGGAACCTCGGAGCCAGTTCGTCGGCCAGCCATGCCAGCACGGGTGGCCAATATGCGAGCTGGCGATAGAGGGCAGGGATGAACGGCGTGCCATCCACGTCGGTGGCAAACCGCATCAAGACAGCGCGCTGGCTGTCGGGCAGCGCGGCAGGATCAACATTGCCTGGCATCGGGGGCAGTGGCGCCGGCGGAGACCAGCGATGCGCGTACCCGGTACCGGATGGCGCCGCGCCGCTCAGCACACAACGCAAGCAGGCACCCATCACCAGGTTCACCGGGGAGACGCGCGCGAAGTTGGCGGCGATATTTCGAATCGCCGTCAGCGCCGCATCGTCAACGCCCCATCGGCGCAACCCGTCGGGCGCAACAGTCCGGGCAGGCGGCAACGTGATCTCGCGCGCCAGGCGCCAGCCGGTTTCAGGAATCACTCCGGACGCCATGGCCGGCCGTAATGCGGTCCATGCCCAGTCCAATACGCCGGGCAGTGTCGCGAGATAACGCTGCAGCGACGACACGTAGGCGACACCAGAGAACAGGCGGATCTCGGCGTAGATCTCGGCGATGCGTCCGGTGGCCTGATTCTCATGCAACTCGGGCAGCAGGTTGTGTGGTGCGGGCGCCACTGTCGGGTCTCCCCGGTTCGATGCCGCCGGAGACTGCCCTCCGCTCGGCCAGCTCACAACCGAGCGGTCGGGGCGTCGTCTTTCGTTGCATACCCGCGACGGTTTCGGTATCCTGGCATGCATGGGTACGCCATCTGCCTGCGTCGGCGACATGTGCATCGGCGCCGGTCCACCCGATTCGATCGTCACTGGCCTCTTCACCGTGCGGATCGCTGACCAGCCAGCGGCGCATTCGGGCGCGTCGACCGCATATGGCGGTGTTGCGACGGGCTCTACACCGACGGTTCATGTGTACGTGCGGTTCGGCGTGAGTTCACAAGGGCGGACTTCCATCTATCGCTTACAATCCGGTCACCGGCCAGAAACAATTGGGCACCACCTTGCTGGCCACACAACGTCACCCAGGAGTGTTGTCATGTCCCTCTCCAGGCGTCTTGGCGTCATCGCCGCCGTGGCCGGTCTGGCCATGATCGGTGTCGCCTCACTACCCCACCCCGCCGAGGCTTGGTGGCGCGGCCCGTGGTGCTGCGGGATCGGCATCGGCGTGTACGTGCCACCGGTGGTCGTCGCTCCCCCTCCCGTCTACGCGTACGCGCCGCCCCCGGTTTACTACGGGCCACCGGCGGTCGCTTACGCTCCACCGCCGCGGCGGGTGTGGGTGCCCGGCTACTGGAACGGCCCGTATTGGGTGCCGGCTCACTGGTCGTGAGGTGAGCAATGCCGGGGCTTTGCCCCCGGCTCCCACCCAGGAGGCCGTGCCTCCTCGGAAGCTCCACGAGGAACCGGGCTGGGTGGAAAAGGTCTGCCGTCTGGGTCTTGGAGGCCTCCCGGGCTGAGCGTCCGCATTGACGACCGGCGTCGGGTGATCCATCGCTCATCCATGTTGCGTCGTTTCGAAACCTGGCTGGATCCCACCGCCCGTCCGCCCGAAGAGCCGCCAGCCAGCGACAATCCACGGGACGGCGCGGGCCTTTGGCGCTTTTACTGGCATTTCATCCGCCAGGAGCGTTGGCTCGCGTTAAGCTTGTTCTGCTGCGGTGGTCTGATCGCGATACTTGACGCGGCGATTCCCGCGTTCATCGGCCGCGTCGTCTCACTCGTTTCCAGCCACACCCCGCAGACACTGCTGACGGATGCCTGGCCGCAGCTTCTGTTCATGGCCGCGGTGGTGTTGGTGGCGCGGCCCGGTGTGTTCCTCAGTTACGCCACGCTGATCAACCAGATCGTCAACCCCGGCTTCTCGAACCTGATCCGGTGGCAGAACCATTGGCACGTCGTGCGGCAGAGCTGGACGTTCTTCCAGAATGATTTTGCCGGTCGCATCGCCAACCGCGTGATGCAGACTGGCCCGGCGCTCCGCGAGAGCGTCACGATGACGTTCGACGCCGCCTGGTACATCGTCGTTTACGGCACCAGCGCATTGCTCTTGTTGTTCTCCATCGACTGGCGCCTGACGCCACCGATCTTCGCCTGGTTCCTCGGCTACGCTGCCATGCTGCGCTACGTTGTCCCGCGGTTGCGGGAGCGCTCGCGCCGGGTTTCGGAGATGCGCTCGCAGCTTACTGGCCGTGTCGTCGACAGCTACACCAATATCCTCACCGTCAAACTGTTCGCACGCGCTCTGGACGAGGACGCCTGGGTGCGTGAGGCGGTCGACGAGCATACGGCCGCCTTCCGCGACCAGACGCGGATGATCACCGGTTATGTGATGATCCTGGCGCTGATGAACGCGTCGCTGATCATCGCCACCGGCTGTGTGGCGATCTGGCAGTGGGGTAGCGGCCGCATCGCGGTTGGCGCCGTGGCAACAGCAATCCCGCTGTCCTGGCAGTTGACCAACATTGCCGGCTGGGTGGCGCGCAGCGTCACCGCGATCTTCGAGAATATCGGCACGGTGCAAGACGGCATGCGCTCCATCGCGGTAGAGCGGCAGATGCCGGATCCGCCAGATGCGCTGGAGCTGCACGTGCACGGCGGCAAGATCTGCTTCGAGGGCCTGCATTTCGATTATGGCCGGGTACGCCCGTTGGGACGTCAGTACACGGCGCCGTCCGTGCTGCACGGCATCGACCTGACCATCGCGCCGGGAGAGCGGGTCGGTCTGGTCGGGCCGTCGGGCGCCGGCAAGTCAACGCTGGTGAACCTGCTGTTGCATTTCTACGACCCCGAACAAGGTCGCATCCTGATCGACGGGCAGGACATCGCGCATGTGACGCAGGAAAGCCTGCGTGCACAGATTGCCATGGTGACGCAGGACACCTCGCTGCTGCACCGCTCAATCCGCGATAACATCCGCTACGGGCGGCCGGATGCAACCGAGGCGATGATCCGCAATGCGGCCCGCCGCGCCGAGGCTGAGGAGTTCATTCTTGGCCTGCAGGACTGGCACGAACGGCGCGGCTATGACGCCCATGTCGGTGAGCGCGGTGTGAAGCTGTCCGGCGGGCAGCGGCAACGGATCGCCCTCGCGCGGGTGATCCTGAAGGATGCGCCAATCCTTGTGCTGGACGAGGCAACGAGTGCGCTCGATTC